>JAJOKK010000047.1 GCA_021129875.1 Candidatus Bipolaricaulota bacterium | reverse complement strand
CCCTCTACAGTAATTTTACGGGGGGTCGGTGTCTCAGTCATATTGACACAGAGGGAGGGGGCACCGATACAGTTAACAGGGAAAGAGAAGCTGCCTGCAGTATAGCAGGCCTAGAACCACGGATTGACACTGATACACACAGATCAGAGAATAGAGAACATCTCTCTTCACTCATTACTCCGGCCTCTTGGCTGGCTATAATCCGTGTGTGTCAGTGCCCATCCGTGGCCCTTTCCTCCCTCGGACGCGGTTCAGGGATGGTTTTACTGAATACGCACGGCTGATCTATGTTGAGATCTCTCCGGTCAGGTGGCGGCAATAATCATACCCCTCGATCTCCTCTTGTGCCGCGAGGTGTCGCCGCACGTACTGGCCGCAGTTGCTGCCGATCCGGTTCTCCTCAACCTCGCCGATGCTCATCAGTACTTCAAACCCGGCGGAGCGGAGCGCACGCACTACTTCGTAGTCTCCATTGGGGCGATCAGGGTCGATGTAGGAGGAGAGGCCGCTCTCCTGGGCGCGGTGGGTTGGATTGAGCGGGGTGATCTTCACCAGAAACCGCTCCGGAGAGAAGTAGCGGGAGAGGACCCGGGGATCGAGCGGTGATCCATCGGCCAGAGCGGCGTTGAGGGTGATCTTTCTGTCTCCCTCTACGTAAAAACGATCGCCGTACGCAGCGATCGCTGCAAAATCCCACTTTCGCGCCGGGATCAGTCGATCACGCAGCTTGAGGTCGGTGGTGTGAATGGAGAATTGAAGCTGGAAACGGCCACGGGAATACTTCTCTTCCTTGATCTGCAGAAGCCGCTCGAAGAATTCATCGGTTCCGGCAGGAGCGACGGTGGACAGGGAGGGCAAGAGGCCCGGGGCGGTGTAGCGTTCCGGCAGTTCCTCCAGGACCTCGAGCAGATGGGGGTTGAGGGCGGGCTCGCCCATCCGGGCGAACTGAATCTTGAACTTGCGCACCGGAACGTTGCCGCTGGGGAACCGCTTGCGGATAAGATAATCGATTTGGGCGAAGATCTCCTCTGCGCTCAGAATCCCGCGGTAGTCTCCTCCAGCATCGCAGATCGGGCAGCCCAGTGGACAGCCGAGCAAGGTGGAGACGATCAGGACCCACTTCTCCTCCCTGGGGAGCGGCGGCTGGACCGATTCCACAAATTCGATCAGCCGGCCCTCGCCCAGTTCTGCAAGGTAGAGGAGTGCAATCTCTTCTTTCCCTGTGTGAGCCACGATCCTCATCGCGCATTCCCCCTCAGTCCATGAAAGATCTGCATCGCCGCCCGAACTCCATCCCCAACGGCAATCGTCGCTTGTCGATACTCGCCCTGGCGCACATCCCCTACAAGATGAAGCGCCCCTTCGGCCTGCAATCGCCCTACCCGGCTGCACAGCCCGGAGACCAGATAGTCTAACCGGGGACCCCGCCCGGTGGCAACCAGCAGGGAGTCTACCGAGAGAGAGCCCTTCCCACCAGGGGCGGCAAGGTGGAGGACGAGACCTTCCCCGGTCCCCTCGATCTTCTCGATGCGGGTCTCCGTTCGTTCTTCGATCCTGGGTGATGCCTGTGCCCGCTGCTGGAGGAGCGGGAGGGCTCGCGAGGTGCTGCCGCGGTTTATGATGACGGCTCTGTTCTTTTGGGCGAGGTTGAGGGCGTAATCGAAGGCGGCGTCACCCGCTCCGACGATCGCGATCATCATCCCTGTCCTTTCCCGAAGCGGGTCGATATCGTAAAAGATCTTTCCGGTCGCTCCCTCTGTGATCTCGGAGCCGGTGAACTTTTGGGGCTTTGTCCCCGAAGCAAGAACTACAATTCCGGCCGTGACCATTCTTCCGGTCGTTTCGATGATGAAGTCGCCGCCAGTATGATCCAGAGTCAAGACCTCTTCACAGCAGATCTCGACACCGACGTGCTCGAGCTGTTTCCGAAACAGCGCTGCGAGCTCCGCTCCGCCGATCCCGTAGGGAAAACCAGGGTAGTTCTCCACCAGGTTGGCGTTGTGGAGGAGCCCACCCACCCGCCCGTATTCAAAGAGGAGTGGTGCGATTCCAGAACGCTTGAGTTGCATTGCAGCAGCGATCCCCGCCGGACCGGCGCCGACGATAGCCACCTTCACCTCAGGCGACATCCTCGCTCCCGAGTAATGTGAGGATTTCCTTTACCAACAGGGGGTCGGCGAACCCATGCGTCAGGGTGAGCAGAGTCGCCCGGTGAAACTCCTCGTTGTAGGTGGCCGTTCCATCGACGGGGAAGAGGACTTCAAACCCACGGACGAATGCCGCGCGGGCGGTCGTCTCACAGCACAGGTGGGTCATCAGACCGCAGATAACCAGTTGCTCCACCCCTCGCTCTTTAAGGATCTCCTCCAATGATGTCCTGTAGAACGCATCGTATTGGGACTTTTCGATAATCATCCCGACGCGGGGGGGGGGCTCCAGGACCAGCTCGCTCGACCGGTCATCCCTGTTTATAAGATCACGCCACCACACAGCCATCCGCCCAGCGTCCCGGGGCGTATTGAGGTGGCGGGTGAAGATCACCGGCAGCCCCTGTTCGGAGTATGCCGACACCAGCCGCCTGATCCGGGGGATGATCGCTTCTGCGCTGGGGACGAATGCATGGGATTCTCGCTCAACGAAATAGCGCTGCATATCGAGCACGAGGAGGGCTGAGCGCTCCCTAGCAGATTGCGGCCGACGCCGCTTCCGTAGATCATTCACCCGCACTTGCTCCAGCAGCGCCTTTGCTCGATGGTCGATCGACTCCGGGGTGAAGTACCGCTCCTTCATAAAGCACCTCCGCTGGATGCCCTCCACTCTGCCTTCAACCGGTAGTTCAAGGCCCACCCCCCTCTTCCGCAAGTTTATCGGGTTCCTCTTCAGTTACCACGTGCATCGTTCCAGCACGTTCTTAGGCAAGGATCACGCACAGTCCACTGCTTTTAACGTAAGTATTCAGCAAACCCATACTGGCTGAACTGTGGCAGGCCTAGAATCACGGGATTGACATTGATAGACACAGATCCGCGAACAGAGAATAGAGAACATCCCTCTTCACTCTTCACTTATTACTCATCACTCCGGCCTCTTGGCCGGCTCTCCAGCAACAATCCGTGTGTGTTCGTGTCCATCCGTGGTTCTTCCCTCCCTCGGACGCTGTTCAGGGATGGGGTTACTGAATACGTACAGGAAGTATTCCCAGCAACTCAACCTGCGTAGCTTTGCCCGCACCGATCAGCCGACAGAGGTTCTGCGTGCTGACCGGCAGCCCCCCTCGACTGCTACTCCTCTGCGCCGGCGTATCCTAACGCGCAGCGACCCTGGTATTGACTTTTCCCTCGTATCGACAGAGAATGAAAGGAAGGAGAGGAGAGAATGGCGGAGCAAGAAGAGAGGAGCAACACCCCGGCAGTGGATAGGCTGCGTGAGCAGTGGAGGGAGGTTCTAGCGCGGATAGACGATCGTATCCTGCGTGCCTGCTTGCCAAAAAAGCCGGAAGCGATTGTCTTAACACAAGAACAGATCACGATTATCGTCGATAGCGAATTCAAAAAAGAGTACTGCGTACGCAAGCAGGAGAAACTGCAAGAGACGATCGCACAGGTGATGGGCCCCCACCGCCTCGTTATCAGCGAGCCACCGCTGATCGAGCGAGCTCAGGGTGCACGGCCGAAAGGCCGGATAAACGCACGGATCGCGGTACTGGGGATCGGCGACGGCGGGGTGAACGCGGTCGGACGGATGCACGATGAGCATCTCCACGGGGTCAGACTGATCTCTCTGGACACCGATAAGCAGGTGTTGGGGATCTGTAAAGCCCACGAAACGCTGCAACTGGGTCTGGATATCACCGGAGGACGTGGTACGGGTGGAGATGAAGAGAAGGGGAAAAGGGCGGCGATGGAGGCGCGATGGGAGATCGGTTCACTTCTCAAAGGGGTGGATCTTGTGTTCATTACCGCAGGAATGGGGGGAGGGACCGGAACTGCCGCTGCTCCGGTGATCGCTAAAATCGCCAAGGAGAACGGTGCACTGACCATTGCCGTTGTTACCAAGCCGTTCTCCTTCGAGGGGGCGGTCCGCCGTACCAGGGCGGAGAGCGGTCTCGAACGGCTGCAAGAGGCGGCGGACGTCCTGATCGCCATCTCCAACGACCGTCTGCTGGAGACAGGGGTTAAGGGGTTGGCGGTGACTAAGGCGTTCGAGCTGGCCGATGAAATCCTCCACCAGGGGGTTCGAGGAATCTCCGATTTGGTCACCATCCGCGGGCTTGTAAACCTGGATTTTGCTGATATCCGCAGCGTTCTTGCCGATGCCGGCGAGGCGATGATGGGGATGGGCTCCGCGCAGGGTGAACAGCGGGCCGTGACAGCGGCCAAACTCGCCACGACCAATCCCTTGCTAGAGGGAGGGTCGATCCGTGGCGCCCGGAAGATGATCATGAACGTGACCGGTGGAGAAGACCTGTCGCTCGGCGAAGTGACCGCCGCCGCCGATCTCATCCGCCGCGTAGCCGCGACCGAGTGCGACCTGGTCTTCGGCGCGGTTGTGCAGAGCGATTTTTCGGATGGGATCAAGATTACAGTGATCGCTGCCGACTTTAAAGGGCTGATAGAAGAGGAGTTGGAGCGGAAGGCCAGCTCTCTGCGCCGTCCGCGGGTCACTCTGGACAACAATATCGATCTCCCTGCTTTCCTCCGCAAAGAGCAGCGAGAGAGTGAAAAGGATGATTAGCCTCTCTTGCGGCTACAGTCCATCGTCAGCAGGGAGGGGGCGCCCCAACAGTAAGCATGGACAGCATATGGTAAGCAGCTCGCAGATTACAGGGAGAAGAGCCCGGTGAATAACGCCGACCAGATAATCGAGCTAGAGAGCGAGAACATGCGGCTCCGCCGACAGGTCGCCGCCCTGAAGAAGGAGATGTTGGATTCGCGCGCGAGGTGCTGTTGCGATCTTGTTGCCGGCGAGAGCGACTGCTGGGTCTGGGAGATCAATACGGAAGGCCGCTACACCCGATCGAGTGAGTCGGTGCACCAGATCCTCGGTTACTCTGTCGAAGAGGTCATCGGGCGTCATTGCTACGAGTTCTTTCCTCTCTCTGTCCGCGATGTGCTCACCGAGAAAAGCCTCAAACTCTTCTGTGCAAAATGCTCATTTGCCGGCTTTCTCAATCGAGCTTTGCATAAAGATGGGCGGATGGTGATCCTGGAGGCGACCGGCTTCCCTATCTGCGGTGAAGGGGGAGAACTTCTTGGCTTCCGTGGCGTGAATCGGGATATTACCGCTCGCACGCGGGCCGAGGAGGCGCTGCAAGAGAATGAGAAGCGATTCCGCACTCTGGTCGAGACGATCCCCAACCTTATCTTCGTGATCGATGAGCACGGCCGCATCCTCGAGGTGTACGGGGCGCGGCTGAATCTTTCCTATGTGCCGCCGGAAGAGTTCCTCGGCAAGCTGATCTCTGAGGTGATCTCCCCTGATCTGATGTCGCGGTTGCTGAAGACCATACACATAGTGCTCACCGAGAACACAGTACAGACCCTCGACTACAGCCTCGGTCTTCACGATCAGATGCGTTTCTTCACCTCCCGAATCAGTCCGCTCCCGCCACGCGGCGGCCTGCGCCGCGTTCTTGCCCTGGTCACTGACATCACTACGCGGGTCGAAGGCGAGAGAACGTTGCTCGAGGCGAACAAGAAGTTGGCACGCATATTGGACACGATGGAAGAGGGGCTGCTGGTGATAAATGCCGAGAACCGTGTAACACAGCTAAACAGAAAGGCCTGCGAACTCTTCCAGTATTCCAAGGAGGAGATCGTCGGACAGACCTACCAATTCTGGTGCCACCCCGATTCTGTCGATTGCCTGGAAAAGGAACTGAAGAAGCGAAAAAAAGGTGAAAGGAGCACGTATGAGGCGCTCTACCGGAGGAAGGATAGGTCATCGTTCTGGGCAAGGGTTGCTGCTGTACCGATTACAGATGAGCATGGTCGCTACAGAGGTTCGATCAGCTGCTTAAGCGACATCACCGCAGAGAAACGGGTGGCCGCGGAGCTTCGCCGGCTCCATGAGTTCAATGAGAAACTTATACAGGTGGTGGGCGTCTGGATCAGTGTGGTCGATGAGCACAAGAGGATCACTCTCTGGAACAACGAAGCAGAGCGGGTTAGCGGCTACTCTCGCCAAGAGGTCATCGGACACGACAGGGTCTGGGAGTGGCTCTACCCGGACACCAAATACAGGGAAGCCATCCGGCAAAGAGAGCGGCGGATCGAGTTGGAAGGCGAGAGAGAACAGAGGACAGAGACGACTATCTGCACCAAGGCGGGTGAGAAAAGGGTGATCGCTTGGTGTGGGAGTCCGCTGTTCAATGCGGACGGCACGCGCAGCGGAGTAGTCGACGTGGGGGTCGATATAACGGAGCAAAAGCGTAACGAACAACGGTTACAGGCATACGCTGCGACTGTGAGTCACCTGAACGAAGAGAAGGACCGTTTCCTCTCCACTACTTCACACGAGCTGCGCACACCTCTTGCAGCCATTAGGGGGTTTGCCGACCTCCTGGTCAGGGAGGACAATCTGACCGCAGATCAACGGATGAAAGCGGAGCGGATCAGGGCGCAGGCCGAACGTCTCAATTCGTTTCTTACCAACCTGCTCGACATCTCCCGCATCGAAGCGAACCGATCCGACCTTATCCCGCAGGAGATCGATCTATCATCTATTGTGGAGAAGGTATGTGATACGCTGCGATCAGAATCGGATAGAAAAGAGCAGTTGCTCGTCCGCTCCCATCGCTCAAGACGGGTCTATGCTGATCCGGTTGCTTTGGAGCATGTGCTGCTCAACCTGTTAAGCAATGCAGTCGCATACACCCCTTCTAGAGGGCTGATCGTGGTCGAAGACCATGATATGGACGGGGTTGTGCAGATCGATATCAGTGATAACGGGATAGGCATCCCCCTCGCGGAGCAGAAGAAGATCTTCAACGGGTTCTATCGCACTAAGGAAGCACAGCGGATGAACAAGGACGGAACCGGACTGGGGCTTGCCATTGTCAAGCGGCTGGTCAAAGACATGAACGGTTCTATCTGGGTGAGGAGCACGGGCAAGGAGAGGGAGGGGAGCACCTTTTCGTTCACCCTGCCGGCAGTGGCGGCCGTACTAACGCGAGGGCACGCCGAGCATAAACAGCTATTGAAGGGGGAAAATGCGAATCCTGATCTGTGAAGACGACCCTGACATCCAAGAGATTCTACACAGTTTCCTTGTCGCTGAAGGGTATGAGGTGAGCAGTGTCGGAACCGGAGAGGAAGCATTGACCCTGTTCAGCGCTGAGGAACCGGACCTTGTGCTGCTCGACGTGCTCCTTCCGGGAAAGGACGGCTGGGACGTGCTGCGCGAGATCCGCAGACAGAGCGACACGCCGGTGATCATGTTGACCGCCCTCGGCCGGGTGAGCGACAAGGTCAAGGCGCTCTCCGAACTAGCCGCGGATGACTACATCACCAAGGCCTCTTTCGACCTTGCAGAAGTGAAAGCGCGCATCGAAGCTGTCATGCGCCGCTATCAGCCCCACCTTGCCGCCGCAAAAGTAGTCATTGACGATGTCCGCAAAGAGGTGTGGATACGGGGGAGTGCCGTCTTCCTCACGCCCAAGGAGTACAACCTCCTGGAACTGCTCGCCTCTGAACCGGGGAGGGTCTTCTCCACCGAGGAGATCCTCGCGCATCTCTGGCAAGAAAGCGTCTACGCCAGCGCACAGGATGTGCAGAAGTACATCTATCTTTTGCGCAAGAAGATCGAGGAGGACCACACCGACCCCAAACTCGTCCTCACAGCACGAGGTTTCGGCTACCGGATGGCGACTTAGCAGCTCGCCGCCGCCGGAGTTCGTTACGTGAACCGCACGCATCTCTCCCGATTACTTAAGTATTGACTAATGACAACCCCTCTTACAGTTGCGTAGGTCGTTCGCGATCGTGTACTTTATGGGTCATTCGCAACCTCGAACCGCAAAGGAGATCGATGTCAAACCTGCAAATCCTTGATCATCCGCTGATTCAAAATAAGCTAACCCATCTACGTGATATTTCTACTAATAACCATAATTTCCGACTCCTGCTTGAGGAACTCACCTCGCTCATGGTCTACGAAATCACCCGCAGCTACCCGGTACGCGAGGTGACGGTCAGGACCCCACTCGAAGAGACGACCGGCAAGGTGCTCAATGTTCCTGTCGTCCTCGTCCCTATCCTGCGTGCCGGAACCGGGATGCTCGGCGCCGTACTGAACCTGCTTCCCACGGCAAAGGTCGGGCACATCGGTCTTTATCGCGACCCCCAGGACCTGCAGCCGGTCCAGTACTACTCCAAGCTCCCGCCGCAGCTGTCGCATGCGCAGATCATCCTTGTCGATCCGATGCTTGCCACCGGGAGAAGCGCGATCGTTGCGGTCGATGTCATCAAGCGCAACAGCGGACGCAATATTCAATTTCTCTGCCTTGTCGCCTCGCCGGAGGGGGTAGAGGCATTCTCGCGCGTCCACCCAGATGTGCCGATCTACAGTGCCGCCCTCGATCGACAGATCGACGACCATGGTTATATCCTCCCCGGGCTGGGCGACGCAGGGGATCGCGTCTTTGGAACCTGAAAGGTTCCTGCAAAGGAGGTAGTCGATGCAAGCACTGATTCCAGTACTGATCGCCCTTGTTGGCGGTATTGCCATCTGCATGCAATCTCTGTTCAGCGGGACGATCGGCCGGCTGACCGGAGTGATGGAGAGCGTGTTCATCGTCCACCTCGGCGGGCTGTTCCTTGCGAGCGTAATCCTGCTGTTCATGCGCGGCGGGAAGATCGGCGCATGGCAGAGCATCCCATGGTATGCTCTGTGCGCCGGGTTCATCGGTGTCGTCATCGTCGGAGCAATCAGCTACGCAGTCCCCCGCCTCGGGCTGGCGACTGCGCTGACACTTTCCGTCATCGCTCAGCTCGTCCTTGGCGCGCTCCTCGCCCACTTCGGGCTCTTTGGCGTGATACAGCGCCCGCTCGATCTCTCCCGAGTCGCCGGGATCCTGATCCTGTTCATCGGGACGTGGTTGATCATCCGGTAAGACAGGCTTTGTAACTATTAGATGTTGCCCGCAGTGGAGCATGAGCGGTTTAACGTAATCAGCATCTCGGTGCGAGGGACCGGCCGCCCTGGCTGGCAGACAGGCGGCCTTGCTATGCAACCGGTTGTGATGGACATCTTCATAAAGAAGCCGCCCTTAATGTGGCAGGCCTAGAACCACGGATTAGCACTGATAGACACAGATCAGAGAATAGAGAACATCTCTCTTCATTCCAGTCTCTTAGTCGGCCCCTCCAGCAATAACCCGTGTGTGTCGTGTCCATCCGTGGTTCTTTCCTCTCTCGGACGCAGTTTAAGGATGGGTTTACTGCATACGTACGTTACCCGGCGCTGCCCCTGGAAAATCGCGCTAGGAGCTATAGGCGAGCGTTAGACCATCCTTTGTCATTCCTAGCGAAAATCCTGTGTCCTTAGCTACTTTATAGGCATCAAGGCCGCTGTAGACGCGAAACCCGATCGATGCAAGAGCGACGGCTGCGTGCCCGACGGTCCACAGTTCCCACGGCAAGATTGGGACAATGAACATCCCGGCAACCGGAATTGCCATACCGATTCCAAAGTGGATGATCGCTTTCTCTACCTCATCGTTGAGTAGCTGGCCCAGCCCTGGAATGAGGAATGCCGGGAACCCAGGCATCACGCGTTTCCTGCGCTTCCGCGCTCACTGCGACTCCAACAAGCAACCCTGCTGAAACAAGAGATACTACCACCATTCTTTTCATTGTCCAGCCTCCTGATTTATGTAACCGTTGTGAGGGTATCATCCTTTCCCAGATGACGGCGGCGTTTTCGTTCTCCGGCGGTTCCTACACTGTTTTTACCCCTTTGCAAGTATCTGCACAAGGATTGCGTCGGGGATGTCGAAGTTGGCGAAGACTTCTTGTACGTCCTCGTTATCATCGAGGGCGTCCACCAGTTTCAGCACCCTCTCTGCCGTGCGGCCGTTCACTGTGACGGTGTTCTTGGGGAGCATCGTCACCTCGGCACGGCTGGGAGTAATCCCCAGTGTGCTGATTCCCTCTCTTAACTCGGGAAGGTCGGACGGAGCGCAGTAGATCTCGATCATGTCGTCCTGATCATCGAGGTCCTGCGCACCGAGTTCGATCAGCGCCATTAGCGTTTCGTCGCGATCCATCCCTTCGGGAATCTGTTCGATCGTGATCACCCCTCGGCGATCGAAGAGCCAGGCAACGCTCCCCGCGGCAGCCATGTTCCCCCCGTGTTTGCTGAAGGCATGGCGGATAGATGCGGCGGCGCGGTTGCGGTTGTCGGTTACTACACGCAGCAGGACCGCCACCCCCTCTGGGGCGTACCCTTCGTAGAGGATCTCTTCGTAGGAGACACCCTCGAGTTCCCCGGTGGCGCGCTTGATCGCCCGCTCGATATTCTCCTTAGGGAGATTCGCCGCTCTCGCTCGTTCGAGCGCCTGCGTCAGTCCGGGGTTATTCACCGGATCGGGATCCCCAGTTCGCGCTTGCAAGGTGATCTCTTTGATCAGCTTAGCGAACAGACTGGAACGCTTCTTGTCCTGCCGCTCTTTCCGATACTTAACGTTTGCCCACTTGGAATGACCTGCCATACGCCCCCCTATTACTTCCGAATTAGCATCGCCATCGTAGCACCCCTTCGCCGTCCGATGCAAGTGGTGAAAGGGTCTGGAAGAACACCCCGTCCCGGGGCTCAGTTAATGTTAACTGCTGATGAACCTGTTCCACAACCGCGTGCATTGCCTGCCGCACCTGGGCTTGTTGCGTGATGAGGCCTGTTCTGCTGCGTGTCTTTAAACTCGGTTGCGAAGCAAGGCCGCCTGTCTGCCAGCCAGGGAGGGAGGGAGGGAGGGAGGGAGGCCACCCCCCAGTTTCAAGCATTGGTGATCGGTGAAGCCGTTCCCTCGGGCTATTAATCTCGTTCAGTGGTACGCGGGTTACGCATTTATCGCTGGCGATCCTTCTCGAAGCCAACATCCTACCCATCAGAGTTTATTGACTGTCTATGAGCTAAACAACGATGAATGGCTAATGTTATCCGGATGCTCTATTACTGTTGGTTGTCGATGATGGCATTGGATAAATGCTTTCACCGCCGAGGAAACAACAGCGAGATCTTTGGTTTGGGTCTTGCGCAAGTTGGCGGATCGGGGAGAGGTTGAGACATAGGAGTCCTTGTGGTATTAAGAGCTTCAAAGACACCACCAAGGAGGTACCTATGTCGGCAACCGTCTCCCTGGCCCCATTCTACAAGTTTGGCGGCTGGGTTGTAAGCAGAATAGAGGTTGGCTTGAACGACGATACAGTTCGAGTCCATCTCAGACCAGATGGACGACGTAAGGGATTCCGCTGTCCCAAATGCAAGCGGAGAATGGGAAAGATGAGAGAACGGCAGAGGCAGGTTTTGGACCTCCC
>JAJOKK010000114.1 GCA_021129875.1 Candidatus Bipolaricaulota bacterium | reverse complement strand
TCGATTCTTTGGCGGTGGTCTCTGTCTTCTTGTGGAAGTATTTCGCGTCTTCAGCGGCCATTATGCGCCTCCTATTTCCGGTATCCCAGCTCAGGGCTGTATTTCACCGAGGCTGCAACTCGTAGGTAGCGCAGCCTTCCGTCGGATTTAGGCTTTGCCGATCTCGGCACCGGAAGCACGTATCCTGGTGTGGAGATCAGCTTTTGGCTTCGAGCTTCGAGGTATTTGTCGATGTCGGTATCGAGGACACAGTCAACGTTATAGTCAAGCCCTTCGCGGAACTGGTGCTCGTGTGCGCTTGCCCAGAATCCGCTTTGCCAGAATGCCTCATACCGATCGGCTTCCCATGTTGACATAAGTCTGTCCAGGTACTCCGAGAGGTAACTCTGTGATATGTCAATCTTACGCGCCATCTCATTGATGAAGGCGACGCCCTCAGTGATGTCATCACTGTCGTATGGAAGCGGATTCTCGGGCTCGTAGGCGAAAACCGTACCGCGACGATCCCCAGGCTCCTTCTGCCGACAGCAACGTCCCATTCTCTGAATCAGCGATGGCACCGGAGCAATTTCGGTGATCAACACGTCAGCGTCAAGGTCGAGGCTCATCTCGCAAACCTGTGTGCTTACGACAAGAGATCCCGCCTCTTTGCGAGAAGACCTGAATAACCGAATCACTTCTTCGTGGCGCTCTCGGCGGTCACAGAGCCTGAATCGGCTGTGATAACAGAACACCGGCGTTCCCTGGTGTCGTTCGCGCATCTCTCGTGCAATGTCTTGGCATTCATCAACCCGGTTGACAACCCACAGTACACGCTTGCCCGCGTTCAGGGCGCGACTGGCCTTATCTTGCGCATCTCCACGCTTAATCGCTTGCACACGATAGCGTGGATGCCCGGCAATGCGCTCCAGATCTGCAAAATGAGACTCGTCTTCCGGGAACAACTGCAAGCCGACTTCAACAAGCCTCTCTCGTCTCTTCGGCGGCAGGCTCGCCGTCATGCAGAGCACCGGCACATCGAACTTCTCAATGAACTTGACCAGCGACGAGAACATCCCGGAACTGAAGCTGTGCACCTCGTCAATGACGACAACACTGTCGACTAGAAGTGGAAGCAGGCATACCGACGCGTACTGGCTGGCCATAAAGCCAAGGAACGAGTCCACAGTAGCGCTAAAGATCCGCTTCGGCCACTGTGCCAATGCAAACAGTCGTCGCTCTACAGTGTAATCCCGGCTGGCGCGATCGTCACCGTTCTCGAACATTCCTTCGAGGTCGTACGCGGCCGTGCCGTGGAGTAACGCGGCATCGGTCTCCGGAGCCCACGAAACATAGTCACGGAAACCCTCGGTTGCCGTGCCCCGCGTTGGATAGAGGAACAGGATCCGTGCAGCCGGACGCACGGCAAGACGACCTGCAATCCACCTCCATGCAGCCAGGGTCTTGCCCGAGCCGCAAGGGGCGAGCATGAGGGCCCGATCGCTCAGATGCGATGCTTCCACTTGAAAGTCGTTCCAGCAAAAAGGAACTCCCTTCACGTTCTCGATGCTGTGTTTTCGGGGTGTGATGACCTTGTCTTGGATGTACTTGGCATCGATGGTTTCTTTCTCTTCAAAGGCTTCTGCAAGCCATGCCGTCACCGGCTTGTTCTCTCTGGTTAGGCCTGATCCGGCCGAGTCAGCGACGATAAGCGCAGCTCGCACTGCAAGAAGAAGGCGGAGCCGTTGCTCATCGCGCAATTCGCCGCAGCTTGCCAGGCTGTGCATGACAGGACGAGCCCGTCGATTAAATTTCCTGGCCAGCTGCTTTACAGAGTCGATCGGTAGGCCCTCGCGCATCCACTTGCCGGTCAATCTGTCGATTGCGGGCGGATTCGACTTCAGAATACAGGCTGGATCAGACAATAACTCAGAAAAATCAAGCACTTCGAAGCGCGTTCTATCGGCAAGCCAAGCTCCGAATTCATCTTCCTTAAATCGAAGATGATGGGATCCAACGGCTGACAGGATCAACTCAAAGTCAATGTCCGGTCGAGAACAGAGCCAGCCCTTCAGCGGGTCAGAAACCATTAGCATGGCTGAGAGGTGCTCGTGTCGTACGACTTGATCCTTCCTGCGGTCGGTCACAGCGCTCTGAAAACCGTCGTTCGCCTTCCCAAGGTCGTGGAAACAGATTGCTACCCGGGAGTTAACGAAGAATTGCCTTAGTTGTTCCTCCTCAAGACAGAAGAACTGCATCCACTGCATCGCAGTGCGACTCGGATCATCCGCAATCCCAAACAGTGTATCGAATGCTTCAAGCACATCGCGGGTATGATCAATAAGTGTGGGCTGGCACCCGTTATGCGCACTCTTCGCGAAGAGTGTCAACTTTCTTACCTCCTCGCCGGAACGAAGATCCCGCACCCGAAGCGTCGTCGTCCGCCGATGCCGTTCTCTTGAAGCAGGATCGACTCTTCGGCGGTGAGCCCGTCGACGCGGAGTGCAAAGCCGACGATCTCCTTGTCACGGATGCGGATCGTGCGTCGGAGCCACGGGGACTTTGTTCCACCGTCGCGGGTTGCGTTCTCTGCCACTGCGCTCCCGGTGGACATGAGAAACGGCTCTCCACGGATCTCAAGAGCAGCGAGCTGACGCCGCACGGCGTCCAGAAACGTCTCTGGTTCCATGAACCCTTTGATGATGACAAGGCGGCTTTCAAGCGCAGCCGCCGGGATGAGCGCTCGGCTGTTCGGTACACCTACCGTAATTGAGCCATTCACCAAGTTGAGCGTCTTTCCAGCAAGTGGAAGAACGTCCGCCACTCGGTCGATCGGAAGCCGGAACGTAAGCCGGCTTCTCTCGGTTAGCGCCAACATTCGGCTACTGAGTAGATGCCCGAAGATGGGATGAACACCGACCTGATCATCGCCATGGATCTCCGGCAGGACTCGTGAGATCGCCGAGTAGAGTGGATACCCGTGATCCACAGGGATCGGTCCCCCATAGAGTCCGAAAACAACCTCCGCGATCTTCTTCGCATAAATAGTCATTTTATGATTGACCCTCACCCCCTACTCCTCGGACGGTACATGTTTAGCGTTCGTCTGTCAACTTCCTATCTGTGGCGACAGGCTGCGACCTCGTTGTAGGCACCGCTGCGATAGGCATCGCGATTACGTTCGAATCGCTCAATAAGCTCAGTAATTTCCTGCGGTGTCGGCATTTATCGCACCCCTTTTCAAATTCCTTTACCATCATAGCTAGTCCCAGATAATCCGTCAACAAGTCGGTTCCAGCACAGGGGAGTCGTAAGGAATCAGCTAACTTGCGGAGGCTAAGAGGTTCAAACCTTGTTTCTTGCATCCTTTCTCTCCCCGATTCGTTTTGCGATACAATTCAGGGTAGAAGAGTGAAGCTCCAGATGCTTCTGAAAAGCTGTCAACGTATAGCCATGTTGACATTCTGGATATGAAAAGACCTTTCCTGCAGCACGAGTACCGGCACTAAGATTCACCATCTTGTGGACCACTCCTGCGTCAGCGGCAAAGGCTTTGCCGCCGGGACGGCGGCGCTCCCAGGCTTGTTTGTAGGGGCGAAAGATCTTTCGCCCCTACGCATAATCCATCGCCGACATAGAATGCCGAGGGTGCACTTCAGTCGATGACGAAGATTCGCCCCGGGGGGACAAGGGTCACCTTGAAGTCGAGCCCGTCATAGTGCCCGCTCGCCTTCAAGATCTCTCTCACTTTTGCCTTGTAGCGGCTGGAGATGTGAAAGCAGATCAGTTCCTTCTTCACCCCGGCGATCCGCGCTGTGTCGATCGCCTCGGCAAGGGTGGCGTGTTTGTACTCCTTTCGATCGTTCGCATCGAGGAAGGTCGTATCGTGACAGAGGATCTCGGTCCCCGCGATATATGCTGGCTTGATCGCAACGGAGTCGCCGCCGTAGGTGAAGAGACGCTGGTGGTAGGTCTCGCTGACCGCGGCCTTCCCTTTCGACTTGACCAGCTTGATGATCTCCCCCTGCGATGCGCCGTCGAGTTCCGGCCGTAATCGGTGGCGGACCTCGACGATCGAGTAGCCGAGCGAGATCTCGTTGTGCGTATGCACGGTGGGAAAGGTTTCTACGTACCGGGGCATCTGCCCGGAGAGGAGTTCCACCCGGTCTCCTGGTTCTAGCGGGATCCACTCCAGTTCGTAGTTCAACCGGCGGTTCGTCCGTCCGATGAACGAGATCAGTTCACTTATCAGGTAGTTCCCCTTCGGGTAGTAGACGGTAAGCTCCTTCTCCTTGTCGCCCATGGCGTTGTTGCGGATGTTGACGAGCGGAAAGAGCCCGGCGATGTGGTCGGCGTGTCCGTGGGAGAGGAAGATCCGCTTAATCGCGAACGTCTTGTTCCCAAGGATTGAACTCGCCCCTTCCCCGGCGTCGAATAGGATGCGATCGGCGCTGTAGTAGAGCCAGCTTGAGTAGAGGGCTTTGGAGTAGGCTATTATCTTCATCGTGGCGGCGATTATAGCCGCCGCGCTGCTTAGGTTCATGTTGCCCTCACCCGTTCCTTCCTCTAGAATTTAGTGAGGGAGGCGAGAATAGATGCTTGATATTCATAGACTTCGGGAAGACCCGCAAGGGATTGAACAGCAGCTGCGCACAAGGGAGCCGGCGATCGATCTAGGGGAGATCGTAAAGCTCGACAAGCGGCGCTTGGAACTGATTCGGGAGGTTGAGGCCCTCAAGGCGGAGCGGAACGAGGGATCGCAGATGGTGGGACAATACAAAAAAGAGGGGAAGGACACCTCTCAGCTCCTCTCTTCCTTGGCAGCGGTCTCGGCAAGGATTGATTCACTCGACGATGAATTGAGGGAGACTGCAGCGCGGATCGATCGGCTGCTCGTCGTTCTCCCGAACCTACCGCACCACTCCGTCCCGGTCGGGGTGAAGGAGGAGAAGGTCATCCTGCGCACCGCCGGAGAGCGGCCGAATCCCGACTTTACGGTGAAGCACCACCTGGAGGTCGGTGAAGAGAAAGGGATCCTCGACTTCCGTCGCGCTGCAATGATCGCTGGAACACGGTTCCCAATGTACGTGGGACTGGGGGCGCGCTTGGAGATGGCCCTGATCCAGTTCATGTTCTTCCATCACGCGGCAAACGGCTATACCCCGGTCTTTCCCCCGTTCCTGGCGAACGCCGAGAGCTTCTATGTCTCATCGCAGCTCCCAAAATTCGCCGATGACCTCTATCTGATCGAGAAGGATAACCTCTACCTGAATCCGACTGCGGAGAGTCTGCTCGCCAACCTCCACCGGGGGGAGATCCTTAATGCTGAGGACCTGCCGAAGGATTACGTCGCGTACACCCCGTGTTTCCGCCGCGAGGCCGGGACTTACGGGGAGGAGGAACGGGGGCTGATCCGTGTACATCAATTCAATAAAGTAGAGATGTTTAAGTTCGCTGCAGCGGACACTTCTTACGAGGAGCTCGACCGGCTGATCGCCGATGCGGAAGGGGTGCTGCAGGTGCTTGGGATCCACTACCGGGTCGCCCTCCTCCCAACGGAAGACCTTGCCCAGCAGGCGGCAAAGACGGTCGATATCGAGGTCTACCTCCCAGGGCAAGGGCGTTACTATGAGGTCTCCTCGTGCAGCAACTGCGAAGATTTTCAGGCACGGCGGGGGAAGATACGCTACCGTCCGGGACCGGGGGAGAAGCCGCTCCACGTTCATACCCTGAACGGGTCGGGCCTGGCCACCACACGGCTCATGGCCGCAATCCTCGAGAACAACCAGACTGCGGACGGACGGGTGCAGATCCCGCAGGTACTGCAGGAGATGGTCGGCGCGGAGTTCTTATGAGCACGGCAATCGATGGTACGGCAACGGCAGATACGCTGATCGAGGCCCACGATCTTGTCAAGGTCTTCCCCTCGCGAAAAGGAGAGGTACGCGCGGTCGACGGCCTCTCGTTTTCCTGTCGGGCAGGGGAGATCTTCGGCCTCCTTGGGCCGAACGGGGCCGGGAAGACAACGGCTTTGCGCATGCTCGCTACTATTCTCACCCCGACCTCGGGACAGGCGATGATCGCCTCGTTCGATACGAAGAACTCGCCGGGGAAGGTGCGGGAGCAGATTGGCTTTCTCGCCACTGAGACTGGACTGTACGATCGGTTCACCGCGCGGGAGACGCTCCGCTTCTTCGGGCGGATCAACCGAATGACCGCTGAGAAGATCGAGCAACGCACCGATGAAATCTTTGAGCTGCTGGAGCTGAACAGGCTCGCCGATCGGCGAGTGGGGACCTTCTCCACCGGGGAGAAGCAGAAGCTCTCTTTGGCGCGGAGCATCATTCACGACCCTCCGGTCCTCATCTTTGACGAGCCGACGTTCGGTCTCGATGTGATGGCGGCAAAGGCTGTGGTCGAATCGGTCCGTCTCTTCCGCGGGGCGGGGCGGGCAATCCTCCTCTCGACCCATATCATGCGGGTGGCGGAGAAGCTGTGCGACCGGATCGGAATCCTCTACCGCGGCCGTCTGTGTGCGTTGGGGACACTTGATGAATTGAAGGAGCAGTTCGCCGGAGAGGACCTTGAGGAGGTCTTCTTCGCCGCTGTGGCGGCGCCACGCTCAGGGTGATCCTTTCCTTTGTTGTGAGAACGTGGTATCCTGAACAATATGTAGGATCGATCTTTAAGGAGGGACGAGATGGCTAGGAAGGTCGTGGCGGTTATGGCGATAGTCATACTATCGGTCGTCCTGGTGGGCGGGCAGACAGGAGACGGGTTTGTCTGGTGGGGGACCCGCGAACCGATCTACATCTTCGGTAATGACGGATTCACCCGCGAGAACGGGGTCGTTGCAGGAAGCGGGAGCGCTGCTGATCCGTACATCATCGAAGGTTGGCAGATCGATATGACAAATGCCGCTTATGGGATCTACATTTCCAATACCACGCGTCACTTCATCATCCGCCGGTGCGTGATCAAGCTAGCCGGCGGGGCGGCGATCCGGTTAAGCACGGTGAGAAACGGCCGGATCGAAGAGAACCGGCTTACGCTGAGCGATATCGGCATACATCTGATAAACTCTCACACGAACATTATCACGGGCAACGTAGTGGCCTATAACCACTTTGGGGTGGTGATGGCGATCGGGTCACGGGGGAATACGATATACGGTAACAGCTTCATCGATAACGGGTTGAACGGTCACGATCCTGCGCAGTGGAACACGTGGCACTACGGCGGCAGAGGAAACTACTGGAGCGACTATGAGGGCGTCGATCTCGATCATGATGGGGTGGGCGATCGTGCTCACCACCCCCTCCGCGATCGCTACCCGCTCATCGTCCCGCCGGTCGCGTGGAAACAGATCTTTCCGGTTGGTCCGGATTTCGCCGGGCTGACTGTCTCTCCCTGCGGGATGTTCGTGATCACATCAGAGACACCGATCGTCCTGGAAGGGCGCGACCCCGGAATAGGTCTGGCAAAGATTCTCTACTCGATCGACGGGGGGGCGTGGCGGGAGTACACCGGACCGTTCACCCTGAGCGGGCCGGACGGGCCGCGCACGGTTGCGTTCTACGGGGTCGATAGACTAGGGAATGTTGAGGCGGTGACTGCCCTCGCTTTCCTCCTCGACAACAACCCGCCACAGACGGCGATCTTATTCGGCTACCCTAATTACCTGGACGAGATCGGGCAGTGGATCACTTCCAATACCGAAATCACGCTTGAGCTTCTCTCCTTCTCAACCTACGGGGAGACGGCGACGTACTATGCGATCGATGGCGGCCGCTGGCGGCGCTACACCAGCCCGTTCACTATTGTCGGGCCCGATGGCCCACGCGTAATCAGCTTCTTCAGCCGGAACGCCTCTGGCAACACAGAGGCCGTACACTCGATCACTGTGTTCAAGGACAATACGCCTCCGGCTACGCGCGGGGTACGTCATCTTCCCGGGGATGCAGGGCATATGACCCCAGCGGAGCAGGTGGGTACTGTTGAGGACCAGGCGTCCGGGTTGAATGATACGACTCTCCCGCCGGTTGTGGAGCGTCCGGTCCAGACCCCTTCGCAGCGGTCTGGTAGTTAGGACGGTCTGCTATGTGGAAGAATATTCGTCTACTCTTCGTAAAGGAGACTATCGGTGCGGTGCGGGATCGGCGTACGCTGATCCTGACCGTCTTCTTCCCTCTCATCTTCTACCCCCTCATCTTAGCGGTGATGAGCCACTTCGCAGCGACAGAAGAGCTGCGCATCGAGGCGTTCATCCCCACGGTGATAATCGTCGACCGGGTTCAGGATGAGACCTTCCATGAACACCTGCGCGCCGACCACACCTTCCATGCCCTCTATCAGCCGGATGAGGAGCAAGGTCGAGCCGATCTGAAGGCCGGCTTCGGCCAGGTGATGATGACGGTCGACAGGGAGTCGGGTGGGCCGGGGCTCGGTCTGGTGATCGGCCTTTACTACGATAAGACAGACACGGTTGCAGCGATCGCTGTCGGGCGGGTGCGTCGTTTCCTGCAGGGTTATCTGAGCGCGGTACTCCGCGACAGACTCGATCTGTTGGGCATTGATTACGACGATCTCACCCCTCCCCTTCGCGTCAGCGTGGAGAATGTTGCAACAGGTGAACTGGTCGGGCGGATGATCTTGAGCCGTCTGTTACCATACTTCATGATCCTGGCAATCCTCACCGGGGCGATGGGCCTTGGGGCGGAGATCACCGCCGGCGAGAAGGAACGTGGCACGATCGCTACCCTGCTCGTCAGCCAGCTCTCACGCACCGAGATAGTTCTGGGCAAGTTCTTCACCGTCCTCGCCGTCTCGCTCGTCTCCTCGTTCCTATCGGCTGTCGGGCTGCTTATCGGGGTTCGCTTCTTCGGGGACGGGCTCATCCCGGCCGGGGCCGAGGCGGCATTTACGCTCAGCCTACCCGCATTTGGCTGGATGCTCGCTGTGCTCATTCCTCTAGCGGTTATCCTGTCCGCACTCGTGGTGATCGTAGGGAGCTTCGCCCGCAACCAGAAAGAGGCGAGCACCTACCTCATGCCGATCTACATGGTGATCGTCCTTGTCGGCCTAGTCGCGATGACCGGGGGGGTCACCTTTGAGGGAGCACGCTTCCTGATCCCGGTGGCGAACGCGCTCCATGCCTTACAGGAGATCATCGTCGGAGACCTACACTTGATGCACCTGCTCTACACCCTGGTAGCAAACGTCTTCTGCGGAGGGCTGTTGATCGCCGCCTCGATTTACCTGTTCAAGCGCGAAGCAGTCCTCTTTCGCAGCTGAGCCCTTCGCGCGCGGCTGTGCCGCACACAGGGTTCATCTTCGTAATTCGTCGCCTGTCTGACCGTGCGGCTAGCTACGCCAAACCGGATCTGATCAATCGGCCACTCACATCTTTTCCGAACTGTCGAACGCGAAGTATAAATATTGACAACCTGACCGGAAAACGGGTATAATAAATACGGCTGATACTATCGGGATATCTTTTAGTGGCGCCTTGAAGTTGGTGCAGCCCTATCAGCACCGTAAGAATCTTTCTTTAGTTACAACCTTGCCCTTTATCAGCCAACCTGCAAAAGAGCTTGAAAGAAAAGACGGGCGGACCAGACAGGCGTCGGATCGTGATGCTGTGTTTAGGCTCTATCTGGTGTGGATAGGCGACAAGCAACAGGTGAAAGGAGGATCTTTCTATGCAGCCCAGTGAGAGATCAGAAGCCATTCATGCTCCGCACCGAGGGGTTGGCCTTGCCTCAATCCGCCTGTGGGCAGAAGACCCTGCCATCTGCAGCATCCTGAGCGACAGCGCAAGCTTGGAGGACGCGCGGAAGCGGCTTATCGAACACCTTACCGAGCTTGAGTGGGAGTATCGGTACGGGGGAACGGCTGATTTTCCCGTGCTGGAAGTCTCTACGGCCCTGGAGGCGATCTCGGTCTGCAAGGACCTTATATCACCGAGCAACGAACGCCTCGCCGGATTCAGCACGCTCAGCCTGTTGTGGCGGTTGGCTCGGGAAGAGGGGGCCGACTACGAGGTGAGCAGAGGGTTCCTCTCCGAGTTTGAGCACCTGTTCAAGGCGATGAATGGAAGGTCTGGAGTCTCGACCGGTTGGTTGGGAAGACGTATGAAGGCCGCAGGTTGCGATTCCAGCAACTTTACGAAGATCTCCGGCCGCCGGGCCGGGGAGGCTCGCTCCGATTATCTTGACGGCATGATGTCTTTGGTCCGCGAGCGTATCGACGGCTACGAATGCGGGCTCGACCCCGGGTTGATCTCGGTCCGCCGGAAAAACCGGGAACGGATCTTGGATTATTTGGGAGCGACGATCGACGACTGGCAGTGCGAGGCATGGCAATCGGCCAATGTCCTGAGTGGTCCTGCCGGGCTGAAAACACTCAATGAGCTGGTCCTATTGACAGACCAGGAGCGAAGCGCAATTGAGCTTGCGGTGAACGGGCAAATTCCTTGGGCAATAACACCGTACTATCTCTCTCTTCTCGATTTCGAATCGGCAACACGGACCGGGGACGCACAGGTAAGATCGCAGGTCATCCCTCCGATGCAGACGGTCGAGCAGATGATCGAGCATCGTGAGGACCGCGCCCACTGCTTCGATTTCATGGGGGAGCATGATACCTCTCCGATCGATCTGATCACCCGCCGTTATGCCGGGATCGCGATCCTGAAGGTTGTCGATACCTGTCCTCAGATATGCGTCTACTGCCAACGGAACTGGGAGATCAACAGTACAGCGATCGCGCCTGCACAGCCCGGAAAAGCGGCGATAGACCGGGCACTGGACTGGGTAGAGGCGCATCCTTCGATCATCGACCTTCTCATCACCGGCGGAGATCCGTTCATCCTCAGCGACGGCATGGTGAAATACATGCTGCAACGGTTGGCCGCGCTACCGCATGTAATCAACATTCGAATCGGGACGCGGATCCCAGTGACGATGCCGATGCGCATCACCGACAATCTTGCCGAACTCCTCGGCGAGTATATCGAACCGGGACGGCGGAACATTTGCGTGGTGACGCACATCGAAAGCTCAGCCGAGGTCACCCCGGAGCTGACCGCAGCGGTCAGCAGACTGCGCCGGCAAGGGGTGAGCGTCTACAATCAGCAGGTATTCACACTGGAGACGAGCAGGCGATTGCAGACCGCGGCAACGCGCATCGCACTGAAACGAGCCGGAGTGGACCCCTACTATACTTTCTACCCCAAAGGAAAGCGCGAGCACGCCGAGTACCGGGTCCCCCTTGCTCGTATCCTCCAGGAGAGCAAGGAAGAAGCGCGGCTTCTGCCCGGGATCTTCCGCACCGACGAGGCGGTCTTCAACGTGCCGCGCCTGGGCAAAACCTACCTGCGATCCGCGCAAGATCGGCGCTTGATCGCCATCCAGAAGAACGGGGAACGCGTCTACCTCTTCCATCCATGGGAGAAAGGGATCGCACCGGTGCAGCCGTGGAAGTATGTCGATACCTCGATCACCGAGTATCTGACCAGGATGAAACACCGTGGCGAAGACCCGCAAGATTATGAGAGCATCTGGTACTACTACTGAGCAGGCATTGTCGCGTACTGTGCCACCTGATTCCCTGATGCTCTATTACTGTTAGCTGTTGTCGATGATGGCATTGGGTAAATGCTTTCACCGCCGAGGTCGCCGAGGTCGC
>JAJOKK010000234.1 GCA_021129875.1 Candidatus Bipolaricaulota bacterium | reverse complement strand
CAGGTAGTAGACCGCGGCGATGTGTTTGCAGGGGTTCGCCCAATCAGGGCAGGAGCAGTCGGTCGTGAGGTCGCTCCGCTTCGTCGGGAAGAGCGAGAGCCCGGCTTCGACAAACGCGTCTTCTATATCTTCCGGCATCTCGCCTGCGAGCAGTTTTGCGGCGAAAATAGCCCGTCCGGAGAGGACTTTGGCCAGCTTGTTCCATTTTGTTTTAGGGAGCGTCTTCACCTCAATCGATACCTGGTAAGGGGTAGTGCGGGAGCCTTGAACCGCGGCCGAGACGGTCCCTTTCCCGATGTCGATCGAGATCACCTGCCCTTTGCGGGCGTAGGAACGGCCACGGCCAAGCCGCGCGCCCATGTTGAACCCCTCAAGGACAGCGATCCAGCGCTGCGCCCACCAGCTCTTGCCGAACGCGCCCCGTTTGGAGTGCGCCTTGATCCCCCCCTTGACCTTGCGGGGAGAGGACGGCGGGTAGTAGTCGTAATCGCGGTAATCGTAATCACGGTAGTCGGACATGGTTATCCTCCTGCAACGGTGCTCCTCCCTGCCGATCGAACAGGGTGATCGTCCGATCATCCGCAAGCGCATCATCCGTGAGAACAAACCCCTTCTGCTGCTTGAGGTGTGGGGTGTCGCCGCAGCCGGGCACAAGGCAGTCCAGCTTATCTTTCGGGCACCGGGTGAAGGCACACAGCCGCCCCAGGTACCTGTCCGTTTCCGGGTCCATGATGAACACCTCTACCTGGTGGTGGGCCACGCCGACTTGTTGCTTTTGGTATAGCTCGATCAATGCGCGGGATCTTGCCTGCCGCAGGTTTTGCAGCTGAGCGAGATCGCTCATCCATACGGCGAGATCAACGTCCTTGCACTGGTGGAGGAAGGCGATGCGGTGACGCCGGTACTTGCGGAACCGGGGGACTTCCCTCTCCAACGGGACGGCTACCGACCCGAAGAGCATGACTCGCTCGACCTCGGGGAGTTGAGCAAACGCAGCGGTCACCACATCAGCGGCCAGGCGGAAGTTGCGCTGCCGGCGGACCATGCACTGACCTTGCTCTTCGATCTCCTGCTCACTCGGCCTGCTGCCGTCTCTTTGCACCTGGTTCTCCTCGTCCCATTCGTCCCAAGACCGAACCGGTGGAGGCTCGCCTCGATGAGGCACGCCTCGGTGAGGTTCGCCTTGGTAAGGCACGGCTTGACTCCGGTCGGAATCAGCCACCGGCTCGTTCTTCCTCGATGCGCAGACGGTCATAGCAGATCCTTCTTCCCCGTCTGTAGCACGCCGGCATGGTCAGCAGTCGTAGGGTCGGTCTTATTCTTTGAGGCCTGCTTCTTGGCTGCTTTTTCTTGGCGCTGCTGGTACATCTCGCGAATCCAGGCTTTCACCGGCAGTTTCCACTGTTGTGTCTTTGCCGGGATGTTCTTGATCAGGCTGCGCGGAGCCAGTCCCATCTCCTTGGCCATCCGGATATCTTCCTGATTCAGACGACACCTTTTCTTTGCCTCGACCCACAGTGCGTCGTGTTTACCACCTTTTGTCTTGTTGGCCATCCTATTCCCCCACCGCCTCGTTGCGCAAGGCAAAGATCTCCTTCAATTCGTCGTTGGAAAGTTTTGTGAGCCAGCCCTCGCCGCTCCCGACCACACTGTCGGCAACCTCCTTCTTCCGCTCGATCATCTCGTCGATCTTCTCCTCCAGCGTCCCGGCACAGATGAACTTATGCACCTGCACGTTCTTCGTCTGGCCGATGCGGAAGGCGCGGTCGGTCGCCTGGTTCTCCACAGCCGGGTTCCACCAGCGGTCGAAGTGGAAGACATGATTAGCACCGGTGAGGTTCAATCCCGTGCCCCCGGCCTTGAGGGAGAGGAGGAAGACCGGCGGGCCGTCTTTGCTCTGAAACCGCTCGACCATCTGATCCCGCTTCCGCCGGGAGACAGCGCCGTAGAGGAACGGGATCTCGCAGCCGAATATCTCCTGCAGGTGTCGCTGCATGAGCTTGCCCATCTCTGCAAACTGGCTGAAGATGAGCGCCCGATCCCCGACCGCGATCACTTCCTCCAGCATCTCGGCCAGCCGGTCGAGCTTGCCCGAGCGGTCGGTGAGGCGCGAGTTATCGCCAAGGAATTGCGCCGGATGGTTGCAGACCTGCTTCAATTTGGAGAGCGTAGCCAGGATCAGGCCCTTGCGCTCTATCCCCTCGGCCGCGGAGAGCGCCTCTTCCACCTCATTCAGCACGGCGGCGTACAGAGAGGCCTGCTCCTCGGTCAGTGTGCAGAAGACCTTCATCTCCATCTTGTCGGGCAGATCAGAGATGATCGAGCGGTCCGTCTTCAGCCGCCGGAGGATGAACGGGCCGGTTATCTGCTTCAGACGCTCGGTAGCGGCCTGATCGCGCTGTGCCTGAATCGGGATGAAGAAGTTACGCTTGAAATCGGCCTGCGTTCCGAGGAACCCGGTGTTTAAGAACTCCATGATCGACCATAGGTCGCCGACGTTGTTCTCCACCGGTGTGCCGGTGAGGGCGATCCGGTAGTCGGCCTCGAGCGCCCGTGCGGCGTGCGCCCGTTTGGTCTCGGGGTTCTTGATGTTCTGCGCCTCGTCGAGGATCAGCCCGGCCCAAGGGACGTTCTGCAGGGATTTTATATCGCGCTGCAGCAGGCCGTAGCTGGAGATGACCATTGCCTGCCCACCCGCCTGTTTTGCGAATGCAGCGCCGCGCTTCCTGTCGGCGCCATGATGGATCAGCACCGGAAGCTCCGGCGTGAACCGGGCCGCCTCCCTCTGCCAGTTGTTCACCACCGAAGTCGGACAGATGAGGAGGACCGGGCGCCTCTCCCCAGCCTCCCGATCGCGCTGGAGCATCGTCAGGGCCATGATCGTCTTGCCGAGGCCCATATCGTCGGCCAGGCACGCGCCCAGTCCCCACTTACGCAGAAAATGGAGCCACGAATAGCCTCGCACCTGATACGGCCGGAGCATCCCTACAAAACCCTCCGGAGGTGAAAGTTCATCGAACGCCGTTCGTCCGTCCAGCTGTTTGAGCAGATCTCCGACCCAACCGGTCGCCTTGACCCCGCCGAAGTCAAACCCGCCCGGGGCATCGTTCGTGCCGAGCGCCATCTGCACGATATCCCGAACCGTGGCCTCGCCAGGAGTCTTCTTCTCCCAGAAGGCGAGCGCCGCCTGAATCTCGGCCGAGTTCACCTCCACCCACTGGCCGCGGAGCCGGACCAGCGGCACCTTCAGCCCGGCCAACGTCTCCAGTTCGCCGCGGGTGAGTTTTCTGTTGCCAAGGGCCAATTCCCAGTCGAATTGGACTACATCGGCCAGCGATAGACCGCCTCCACCTGTCATCTTTTGGCTGTTGGGACTCTTGACCTTGGCGCGAACCGAGAGGTGCACCTTCGTCCCTTTGCGGGTCCACCAGGCGGGGAGCATCACCCCGAAGCCGCTCTCTTCCAACGCGATTGCTCTCTCCGAGAGGAATTCATGCGCGGCCGTCGTATCGAGTGCATATCCGGCCGGTGAGGCGGTCTCCAGGCTGGCAGCGATATGAGGACAGAGGGTTGTCGCCTGTCCCAACGCAGCGAGCATGTGCTCGGCTACATCCACATTATGCCGCTTCAACGCGGACAGCTTCCGTCCTTTTGTTGACCACGTATCAGCGAGCGGGATGAGCAGGCTCGGGTCGTCGTACGGTTGGAGGAGGTAACGGACATACCAGCTGTCAGCCGATTCATTGTCCGTCTCCTCATCCGACCCCTCGGTAGTCTTCGGGTCCTCGAGGCGGAAACAGAGGCGCAGGGGCGAAGCAGCGGAGATCTCGATCGGCCGGCGCCATGCACGCACCTGCTCGGCAAGCTGTGCCAGATCAGTCTCATCGCCGACTACAGCGCCGTCGGAGGCGTGCAGTGCGTGCAGCCAGGCGTCGTGAGCACTGGCAAAGGCCGACCGCTTAGCTCTCTTTTGTTTTGGTGAATTCAATGAGCCTTCTGCCGGCGCGAGCCGGACCAGATGGTCGACCGTATCTTCGATGAACCGCTTGAGGTGCACCAGCGCCGGCGTTTCCGGCGGGGGACTATCCGCAGTACCTGCCAGCGCCCGACAGGCCGGGGGCATGGCCGCGGCTAGGGCGGCGAGCGTTGCTGCGTCGTCGCCGGTGAAGATCGGCTCCCAGAACGCCTTGTATCCGCCGTCCCTTACCGACAAGACGGGCAGATAGCGTTGCTTGGCGACCAGTGCGCCCGCAAAACGGAGCGCATCCGCCCAGAACGCCAGATCCGCTCCGATGACGACACCTGAAGCGAGTGTCTGTCTATCCGCGCTAGCACAGAGGAGTTCGATCGTCTCCTGTGGCATGAGGGGTAGTCCGGTGATCTCCCACCGGGCGAGGCGTGTTTTGGCCCGTGAACTCGGAGGTTCAGCAATAAGCGGGCTGGATGCGATCGGGCTACGCCCTTTGGTGGGGACCCAGGCAATCGCCGGTTTCATCCGTCTTTTTACGGCCTTCAGCCGAATCCCGCCGCTCTTCAGTCCTTTCGAGAGGCCAGCGAACCCGGCGTCGAATGGGTAGGCGTCCTCTGACAAGGAAAGCCCGCCGTCTTCAACGGCCGTCTCGCCCCAGAGGAGCAGCCCGTCCTCCACTGACCCCGCATGCAGGATGATCATCAGCCGATCTTAACCACCTCGTAAGTCTGAATCTACCGGCATGATAACACGCAACCGCGCGTTGGACAACGCGACCTTCTCCGGTTACGATGGTCGAATGCCAGGGCCTCATCGCGCCCTTCTCCGTAGGGTGATGAAGATCTATCTGCTTAGCAGCTTCTCTTCTGCTGCAGGATTGGAGGTATATCTAGTGCAATACCGAGAACATCGGGGTTTCCAACTTCCGGAAGTTGGAATTGGTTGCTACGGCTTGAGTGGCGCCTACGGCAAGAAGGATATTGGCGCATTCAAGCAGGTGATCCGGCGCGCGTACGCGCTTGGGGTGACTTTCTTTGACACGGCTGAAGCGTACGGTGATGCGGAGCGGATCCTCGGCGAAACGGCCGAGCCTTTCCGTGATGATATTCTCATCGCTACCAAGGTCGGCGTGCGTAAAGGGCTCACACCCGACCTGTCCGCTGAGTATGTGAATAGCGCGCGCGAGCGGAGTTTGAAACAGCTAGGCACGGATTATATCGACCTCTATCAGGTGCACTTTGACGATCCTGAGACCCAGGTTGACGCGACCGTTGAAACCCTTGATAAGCTCGTGGAGAAAGGGAAGGTGCAGACCTATGAAATAGGGCATCTTCCCATGGAACGCGCGGAAGAGTACTTCTCCAAAGGGAACGTGTTCTCAATGCGGATGGAATTGAGTGCGGTTGCCAGAGATGCGTGTAAGACTGTCCTCCCCCTCTGCCTGAAGCATCACGCGGCAGCGATCGCATTCAGCACAACCGGACGGGGCCTTATGACCGGCCGGTTCGCTGAGAATCACCAGTTTGGAGCGGGTGATATCCGTGCGGTCGACCCGCTATTCCAACGCGAACGGTTCAGTTCAGGGATGAAGATTGCTGAGGCATTCGCAAATATCGCCCGTCGGCACGAAAAGACATCTGTGCAGACGGCGATCGCCTGGGTTCTCGCCCAGCCCGGCGTTCTCTGCGCCCTTACCGGACCGACGACGATCTCCCATCTGGAAGAGAACGTAAGCGCCAGTGGTTGGAGGTTTCCCGCAGAGGACCTGGAACAACTTGCGATCCTGCTTGAGCAAGAAGATGCATGGCTCAGGAAGAAGCAGATCTTCTCGGTGATGCAGATCCTCTCCGACCCCCTTCCTGCAGAAGCGCACGCGGCATTCACGGACTTGGTCTACATGATCGAGACCGTAATTCTTCTGGGTATCGTTTCCGAGACCACTCTGTTACCCACCTTCCAAACGTTGTTCGCCTTGCGCGACAGCCTTGCCGGTGAGCGGGTCAACGCAGATCTCGCGAAGATTCACTGCCAACTACGCAAGCTGATCGACATACCTCCACCTTAAGGCACTTGACAAACTTGCGGAACAGCCCTCTCCAAGGAGCTGTCTTCCATTTCTAAAGGAGACAGACTGCTTTTTCATCCATGAGCAGAGCAGAGGGGGTGCCGATCGACTCTTACAGAGGATAAAATGGAGCGGTTCGAAGAGGGAGGTTCGCTTGGTGAGGAGGAAGCACGGTTGAAAAGAAAGAGTTTGTCTGGGGATCTGGCAGGGTTGTTCGGTGAGATGCGAGGGGTGCTCACCATCGGGCGACTCGTCGATACCCTTGCCGGACGAGGGTTTGGGATCCTCCTCGCCCTTATCTCCCTCCCTTCGGCCGTGCCGGTCCCCGCTGTTGGTTACTCCATCCCCTTCGGGCTGGTGATCGCCCTGTTGGGACTGCAACTGATATGGGGACGAACCCTCCCCTGGCTCCCTCAAAAGCTCTGCAAACGGGAGGTCCCCCGCCTGGTCGTCGAGCTGTTCACCGGAAAAGGGATCCGGTTCTTGCGTAAGATCGAGCGTTTGCTCCGACCACGAATCGGAACGTTGAGCAGAGCCCCCCTCTCCCGCCGGGTTGTTGGTCTGGTCGTCCTGTTGATGGGCAGCCTGATGATGATCCCCATCCCCGGCACCAATACCATCCCCGGCTTTTCCGTCCTCCTGCTCGGCCTGGGGCTTGCGGGGAACGACGGCCTCTTCATCCTCGGCGGTCTGTCCCTCGGCATAACGATCACCGGCCTCTATCTGGCTGCGCTGATCGTCGGTGGAGAGTTCCTCCTCCGCCTGTTCATATAGGGCGAAGACGTCCGGGGGCAAGATCGGAGGGCCATGTGGTTGAGAGGTTGAGAGGTTGAGAGGTTGGGAAGTTGAGAGGTGGGAAGTTGAGAGGTGGAAAGTTGAGTAAGGGCAGGACGGGTCTGACGAACCCATGCCTCCGTGCAATCGCAACCAACGCACCTATTTCACGGGGCAATGAACTCAACGAACCCGTAAGCTTGTTCTCCCAGGTTTAATCTGCCACCTTATTCAGCTTGGATTGGATAATGCTGGCCCCAATGAAATCCAGGAATAAATAGAGCAGAAATGCCTTGCCAACCGTCATCCCTCCATCGGTCACATGTTCTACTCCGCAGCAGAATCGCCATAACCAGTACAAATTTACGAGTGGAATGAGGAGTAAGAGCGCCGTTGGTATTTCCGCACCTTTTGAGTTCATTTCCGTCTTTGTCCTGACGAGCCAGAATAATTCGTAGAAGCCAAGCGTCACGATCGCCAGCAGTATCACCATAGGGGGGGATCTCCGCGTCATCGGTATCTCCTTTAACAGGCTCCAAGGAGCCTGTTATGGAAACCTTTTCTGTCACTTATCGTTAAAACCAGTTACGGAACAAGGCCGCCTGTCTGCCAGCCAGGCCACACTGTAATTTCAAGCATTTTACCGCTCGGGGGAGTGTAGTAAGCCCCCCAGTCGGCTACTACACCCCCCACAACGGTGAACGTTTTTATTCCCCAAGGAGAGCAGGGTTGTGCAACAGCTTGCAAGATTATGCGTTTCCGACCAGGCCGGTCGTGCCAATTAAGAAACGCTTTGCGGACCTTTTCTATCAGCTGTTGCGCGTAGCAGACCATAGCACATTTTATCTCTTTCATTGCATTGCCTCCTGAGCGAACTTAAGGATAGCTAGGCGGCGAACCAAAAACCTTCTACCTCGCTCCCGCAAGCGGGACAACACCCATCCTGCAGCGAGTTCTCTTTCGCCATGAAACCACGCCGCCGGATAACCGGGTCACCGCACGCGGGGCAGTAGGTCTCCTCCCCTTGGCCGGGGACGTTCCCTATGTAAATGTAGCGCAAACCGACCTCGCGCCCGATCCGTTCCGCTTCCTGCAAGGCAGCGATAGGAGTCGGGGGGTAATGACGCATCCGGTAGGCGGGGTAGAACCGGCTGATGTGCCAGGGGATCACCGGAGAGATTCCGCAGATCGCTTCAGCCATCCAGCGGAGAGCCTGCGGGTCGTCGTTCATTCCGGGGATGATAAGGGTCGTCACCTCGACCCAGATCTTGGCGCGAGAGAGCCGTTCGATTGTGTGCAGGACAGGGCGCAGGTTTCCCCCGGTCACCTCGCGGTAGCCCTCGGTGCTGATCCCCTTAAGATCGATATTCGCCCCGTCGAGGTACGGGAGGATCTCCTCGATCGCCTCGGGTGTCATGTAGCCGTTGGTAACGAAGACGTTGTTCAACCCCTCCGCGCGAGCAAGGCGGGCGGTCTCATACGCATATTCGAAGAAGATGGTCGGCTCGGTATACGTATAGGCGATCGTCTTGCACCCGCTATCCATGGCCGAGGCCACGATCTCCCTTGGGGAGACCTCCTCCCCAAGGATCCGCCCCCCGTGTTCGCGCGGGTACTGGGCGATCATGTGGTTCTGACAGTAAAGACAGGTAAAGTTACAACCGACCGTGGCGACCGAATAGGCACATGTTCCTGGGAGGAAGTGGAAGAGCGGCTTCTTCTCGATCGGTTCAACGCTGCGGGAGACGACCCTCCCATAGACCGAGCTGTAGAGCCGACCGTCGCGGTTTACCCGCACGTAGCACAGCCCGTATTCCCCATTCGCAATCAGGCAGCGGTGCATGCACAGGTTGCAACGGACACGCCCGTCACCGATTCGCTCGTAAAGCATCGCTTCCTTCATCGTATTTACCGTTTCATGCTAGCACACTCCGCTATCAATGACAACGGAAAGCCGCGATGCAATCAGATGAACCTGCAAAAGCAACGAACTCCGCAGCAATCTGTGGGGCATTGAATGGCAAAAAGGGGTCAAACCTTCGATCTTGGTGTTTTGTGAGCCGATGCTTTGGAAGAGAGTGCCAAGTAACGAAAAAACACCAAGATCGAAGGTCTGAGCCTAGCGCCCCTAGCATCCTTATCCCCCTCTTGACAAATAGGTAGATCTATACTATCGACCCAATTGATTAGCATTATCCCCCCTTTGACAAGCAGGCGGATCCATGCTATACTTCGAAACACTAATAATTTTTATTTGCAAGTAAGTTCAGCCAGACGTAGCTGTCTCAGGTAGAAGGACAAAAAGGGGCCTAACCGAAGAGCAACGATGAGACGCTGGCGGCATAGACATAAGAAGATTGTTTAGAGGGGGTGCAATAAATACTATAATGGTTTAAGAAGGCAGGCAATGCAAAGACTACAATTAAAAGAAAGGAGGAAAGAGAAATGGATCTAAACAGAAAGATGTTCTCAACCATCATGGCGTTGGCACTAACGCTGACGTTGTCTTTGGGGTTCGGAATATCCGCGGTTGGCCAGCCTGCTGCGGAAGATAGAATCGACGTTGTGGTCAGCTTCGCTGTTTTGTACGATTTTGTTACCTTTATCGGTGGTGCCAGGGTAGAGGTAACTACAATGCTCGAATTCGGCGGCTGCCCGTGCGGCTGCGACCCGGGGCCGGGTGATATCAAGAAGCTCATCGGTGCCGATATGTTTATCCACACCTCCGATCTTGTCGATCCGTGGATCGACAAAGTCGTTGCAGCGGCAGGTGTTCCGGGGCTAGTCGTTATTGAATCCGCGAAAGGGGTGCCGACACGCTTAATCGGGGAGATGGAAGACCTACACGTATGGCTCGACCCGATCAATGCCAAGCTGATGGTTAACACGATCATGCATGCCTTGATCGAGCAAGATCCGGCTGGGGAGTCCCTCTATGTTGCGAATGCAACCCGATTGCAGAGGCAGCTTAATGAGCTGGACGCAGCCATCCGAACCAGGTTAGCCGATGTTCCGCTGCGGGAGTTTATCGTCTTCCACCAAGCGCTCGATTACTTTGCAGCACGATACGGACTTGTTGCACATCCCTTGGTTACACTTTGGCTTGACGAGCCAACGCCGGGAAGGATGGCCGAGCTGATCCGCCTCGGCCGCGAGCTCGGGGTATCATACATCTTCAGCGAAGAACCGGGAGAAGAACCGTTTAGGGTTCTTGCGGCAGAGATAGGCGCTGGTGTGGCGTTGTTTACGACCTCACCGCTTGCACCACGGGCGGAAGGGGAGACGTTGAGCGCCTATGTGTCGATGATGTACGACTTCCTGGATAATCTTGTACGCGCCCTAGGAGGCGAATAGTGGCAGAGCCGGTCATCCGGGTCAACTCTCTCTCGTTCAGTCACCCGTATCTTCACTTGTACTAGAGGACGTCTCCCTCGCGGTTACGCGGGGGAGCATCCTCGGTTTGGTCGGCCCTAATAAAAGGAGTAAGATGGATTGTACATATTCAGTAAACCCATCCCTAAACTCCCGCATCCGAGGGAAGAAAGAGCCACGGATGGACACTGACACACACGGATTGAGGCCGGAGTAATGAGTGAAGAGGGATGTTCTCTGTTCTGTGTCGATCAGTGGCTCTAGGCCTGCCACATTGCAGCCAGTATGGGCTTACGGAATGCTTGCGATGGCTTTGCTCTAGTTGGCTTGAAACCACTCCCTTTGTCACGAGGAAACTTGTTATGCAAACCTTTTCTGCTGCTTATCTTCAAACTCAGTTGCGAAACAAGGCCGGAGGCCACACCGTGGTTTCGAACCTTCTATCGCCTCGGGGGGGTGTCGTATCCGGGAAAGAATTTACTACACTCCCCGAGACGGTGAAATCTTCTGTTCTACAAGGGGAAGAGGTTTGTGCCGCGGCTTGAGCGTTTTCTTTGGCCGATCGCTGACCCAATTCACTTAATGGCATCGCATTGGATATCTTAGCTAAAAGATGTAGAAGTATGATTGTATTTTTTTTGACATATAAGTAAAACCCCTCAGCTTGCAAGAGGTTCTTCGCTAGGACAACCTCTAGAAGGACTGGGAATTCTACTGTGATGTATGGCGGAAGCAACACCTCTATGGCTGTCATAGAGGCGCTACCCCCACAGTCTCTATCTGCATTATCCCGCAGTATTGACAAGCAGACAGGCTCATGCTATACTCTAAATCGATAATAATTCCCATTTGCAAAAAGCTCAAGCATATATGGCTGTTGCAGTAGGAGGTAGCGTCAGAATCGAGACTCTAGATAAGTTGGTTGCGCGTTTCATCGGCGGGCATCCCGACGCCATGATCGGCATCTTGAGGGGCACGCACCGCTCAATTAAGGTCTTCGTAGTTACCTGTATAACTGGAATCTAGGGATAGCAGAAAAGCTGTTTGGCGGAATCATCGAACTATGGAGATCAGATAACTAGCAGAAGATGCGTAAAGGAGATGCTGGAGGTATGGCTAAAAAAAAGTCATTTAGGGAGGTGAGGGAGATACGCATTGCGATCTAGTAGAAGCCACATAACCCGAAGCCTATAATTAAAAGAAAGAGAACAAATAAGTAAGGAGGATGAGATGAATTCAAAGAAAAAGTTGTTTTTAACTATAGTAACGCTGGCCCTGGTGCTGGTTTTCGGAATGACCGCGATCGCTCAGCCGGCTGCGGCAGAGAGAATCAAGGTCGTGACCAGCTTCGCTGTCTTATACGATTTTGTCACTTTCATCGGCGGCGATAGAGTAGAGGTAACTACAATGCTCGAATTCGGCGCCTGCCCGTGCGGTTGGGACCCGTCGCCGGGCGATATTAAGAAGCTCATCGGTGCCGATATGTTTATCCACACCTCCG
>JAJOKK010000226.1:6660-12895 GCA_021129875.1 Candidatus Bipolaricaulota bacterium | reverse complement strand
GGAAAGATGCCGCCGGGACGGCGGCGCTCCCAGGCCCTACTGCATGGATACCTTATCCGTTACCCACATGAAACGTCGAAGAGCCACCTATTTATGCTGGAGGATGGATCATCATTCATAGCAGCAGGGAATCTCGCCACGGGAAAACCGGGAATTATTACCAAATCAACTGGGATTGGAAGGACGCAATCTACATCACAGATTGTGTCTTGGACGAGACTTTCACTCTGCTCTTTAAGAGGTTGCCCTTTCCTCACGTTCGCGAATCGCTGGAGACTTTGGACGATGCGATCCAAAATGGATATCTTCAACTAGAGCGGATCACACTAGAGCGTTTCGCGCAGGCCAAGCGCTTACGGTTAAGGTTTCAGGATAAGCCACGGATCTCGCTTACCGATCTTGCTCCCATGGCGGTAATGACTGCACTCGGCATTGCCGATATCCTCACCGCAGACACTCATTTCGTTCAGGTGGGGATAAGCTTTCAACTCGCCTCTATGCAGGGTTAGCAAGTTCGTGAAGTTCATTGCCCTGTGAAATAGGTGTGTTAGTTGTGATTGCACGAAGCAGGGGTTCATGAAGTTCGTTCGCGTCTTGAGTGTATTTGTAAACACACAGGCGCAACGATAAGTCAGCGGTTAGCAAAGGATAGGCCTTGACTTCAGCTGACCGCTAATTATGCAGCCAGCATTCGTAGGATCTGTTTGATCTCGGCGATCGCCCGATAGCGGTGACTGATCGCGTTCTTCTCGGCTAGGGTCATCTCAGCCAGGGTGCGCGACGACCCGTTCGGTATGAATAAAGGGTCGTATCCAAACCCTCCTTCGCCGATCGGCCGGTGGGTGATCCTCCCGCAAAGGGCTCCTTTACAGATAAACTCCCGCCCATCTGGAAGATGTAGGGCGGCGACCATCACAAATCTAGCCTGCCGGTCATCTATTCCATGAAGCTTGGACAGAAGAAGGGCGTTATTGCGCGTATGATCCGGCGGAATTCCGGCGTACCGCGCTGAATATACCCCGGGCTCCCCGCCCAAGGCGGCTACTTCCAGCCCGGTGTCGTCCGCCAGGACCGCGCGGCCGATCTCTTCCCCAATCGTCCGCGCTTTGAGCAGAGCGTTCTCCTCACAGGTGGCCCCGGTCTCTTCTACTTCGGTGAACGGGCACTCAGAAAAGGTGAGGAGCTCCACACCGTCAAGGCCGGTGAGGAGCTCCTTTAGTTCCCTTTGCTTCCCTTTGTTCCTCGTGCCGAGGAGGAGGATCATATTGTTCTGACGGGTTGCAGGTTCAGCGTGTCAGCGAAGTGACAGGTTACGAAGTGCTCGCCTCCTAGATCTCGGTAGGTAGGGCTGTCTGTCTCACAGACCTCCTTCCTGTAGCGACAACGGGGGTGGAAGTAGCAGCCGGAGGGAGGGTTCACCGGGCTGGGGACGTCCCCTGCGAGAAGGATCCGCTCCACATTGTAGTCGGGGTCAGGCACCGGAACAGCAGACATCAACGCCTCGGTGTAGGGGTGTTTCGGGTTCGAGAAGAGGGCCTCGGTTTCAGCCAGCTCGACGATCCTCCCTAGATACATCACTGCAACCCGATCGCTGATGTGCTTGACGACCGAGAGGTCGTGGGCGACAAACAGGTACGTCAGGCCAAACTCCTCCTGTAGGCTCTCAAGAAGGTTCAGCACCTGCGCTTGGATGGAGACGTCAAGGGCGGAGACCGGTTCGTCGGCAACGACCAGCTGCGGGTCAAGGGCCAGCGCACGTGCAACCCCGATCCGCTGGCGCTGGCCGCCGGAGAACTCATGCGGGTAACGTTGCATGTGGTCCGGTTTCAGCCCGACCGAGCCCAATAGCTCGCGAACGCGCTCCTCGCGTTCACGCCCTTGGGATATGCCGTGCACGAGCAGCGGCTCTCCGACGATCGCTCCTACGGTCATCCGCGGGTTCAGAGAAGAATAGGGGTCCTGAAAGATGATCTGCATGTCGCGGCGGAGTGACTTGAGCAGTTTACGGGGCGCGGCTGCGACATCCACTTCCATATATTCTCCCCCCGCCTCGGCCAGTTTCTTGCTGCGAAACAGGACCTCCCCGGCCGTTGGCTCAAGTAGACGGAGGATCGAGCGGCCTGCCGTTGTCTTTCCACAGCCGCTCTCCCCGACCAAACCTAAGGTCTCTCTCTCTTTGATGTACATGTCGACCCCGTCGACCGCCTTGACCTGGGCGACAACACGCCGCAGGATCCCCGCGCGTACGGGGAAGTATTTCTTCAGGCCTCTCACTTCAAGTAGTATTTTCTCAGAGGACAATCTCTATCACCTCAATTGTCGTTAATATAGGAAACAGGAGACCTGATGGCCGGAGGAAACCTCTTTCAGCATTGGGATCTGCTCTTTGCAAACATCCATCGCGTGCGGGCAGCGCGGCTCAAATCCGCATCCGGGAGGAACGTCGAACGGGTCAGGGACCACACCTTTGATCGGAATCAGCCGTTCCTTAGTCGTTGCCAGTGACGGGATTGAGTTCATCAGTCCTTGCGTATACGGATGCTTGGTGTTGTGAAAGATATCTTTGACCGACGCGCTTTCGACGATCTTCCCCAGATACATTACGACTACATCGTCGGCCATATGAGCGATGACTCCAAGATCGTGCGTGATGAATTGAATCGCTGCATTGAACTCCTTGCGCAGGGTATTCATCAGCTCCAGTACCTGCGCTTCGATCGTCACGTCGAGCGCGGTCGTCGGCTCATCGGCAATTAAGAGGGCAGGGTTGCAAGAGAGGGCCATGGCAATCATTGCACGCTGCCGCATTCCACCAGAGAGCTGATGCGGATACTCATCGACCCGCTGTTCAGGGATTGGAATCCCCACGGCACGCAACATCTCGGTTGCCTTTTTGTGCGCCTTCTTCTTGCCCACACGTTGGTGAAGGATGATCGCCTCCATGATCTGGTTCCCGATCGTATAGACCGGGTTCAGGGAGGTCATCGGCTCCTGAAAGATCATCGCAATCTCGTTCCCACGGATCGCGCGGTACTCCCGCCCTTTCGTGTTGAGCTGTGTCAGGTCGGTTGCATTCCCGTTCCGATGATAGATTATTTCACCCGCGTCGATCTTTCCAGGGGGGCTCTGAACAAGTCCCATGATCGAGAAGGCCGTCACTGATTTTCCGCAACCACTTTCGCCAACCACACCTAGAGTCTTCTCCGGTTCAATGACGAAATTGACCCCATTTACGGCCCGCACTACACCATCTTCAGTGTAGAAATACGTCTTTAGACCTCTTACCTCAATTAGCGGCACTTGCGATCTGCCCCCCTTGCTCGAAATAATTGTGTTACAGAACAGACAAGAGAAATCCCAACAGCATGAACGCGGCGCCAAGGACTGCCGTCAGCGTTCTCTTCGGATCCCTTGTTTCATCGCGCCCAAATACGGTGCTAGAAGCCCCGGAGCCGAACGCGCCGCCCATCCCAGAGTGCTCACTCATCTGAAGGAGGATCAACCCCATCAGGGCGAACGAGTTAAGAAAAAACACGCCTTCCAGCACCGTTCTTAGCATTGTCACCGTCCCTTAAAATTCGCTTCTTCTTGCCGACACACGACCACACTACTTAAGGAGAGATGTGCATTATAGCCAAACCGGCTATGCAGCACAAAGAGTACCATCCTTGCATGGTATTGCGTGTTTCCGTATGCTGTGACAAGCAACGTTCGTAAAAGTATAAGGGAGGCTGAGAGCTTGCGCAAGTTTGTCGTCGTCACTGGAGGGGTCATATCCGGGTTGGGAAAAGGGGTCGTTGCCGCATCGATCGGGCTTCTGTTTAAGCTAAGCGGGTACCGCGTTACCCTGCAGAAGATCGATCCCTACGTAAACCTCGACGCTGGGACGATGAACCCCTACGAGCATGGAGAGGTCTTTGTCACCGCCGATGGCAAGGAGACGGACCTTGATATCGGCCGGTACGAACGGTTCTTGAACGAATCGCTGTCGGCGGCCAACTACATCACCACAGGACAGGTCTACTGGAACGTCATCCGCCAAGAACGTGCGGGCGCGTTCCTGGGGAAGACGGTTCAGGTGATCCCGCACATCACCAACGAGATCAAACGCCTGATCAACCTCCCTATCGAGCGCGAGGAGGCGGAGATCGGAGTGATTGAGGTGGGAGGGACTGTCGGAGATATCGAGAGCCTTCCTTTCCTTGAGGCGCTGCGGCAGTTGAAGGACGAACTCCCACGCGAGGACACATTCTTCATCCACGTAACCCTCCTCCCGTACCTCAAGGGTACGGATGAGATTAAGACCAAACCAACGCAGCACAGCGTGAAAGAGCTGCGCGCAATCGGACTCCAACCGGACGCGATCATCGCCCGTTGCGATCGACCGCTCCCCCCGGCGGTCAAACAGAAGATCGCTCTCTTCTGCGACGTCACGACGGAGAACATCATTGATGATCCTGAGCTACCCTCGATCTATGAGGCTCCATCAATGCTGAAAAGCCAGGGGTTGGATCGGCGCATTGCAGAAGGGCTCAATCTTTCTGCACGCGAGGCCGCGATAGGGCAGTGGGAAGGGCTGGTCGAGCGTATCCGCACACCGTCAAGACGCGTCCGCATCGGGATTGTTGGGAAGTATGTCGAACTGAAGGACGCGTATATGAGTATCACCTCAGCCCTCCTCCACGCTGGGGCCGCTCTCGATACCCACGTCGACTTGGAATGGATCTCCGCAGCGAGGCTGACTGCAGAAGAGTGTGCTGATGGGGGATCGGAAGCCCCCCTCTCCGAACTCGACGGCCTGCTGATCCCGGGTGGATTCGGAGACCGCGGGATAGAGGGTAAGGTGCGTGCTGTCAAGTACGCTAGGACGATGGGGATTCCTTTCTTTGGGATCTGTCTGGGGTTGCAATGTGCAGTGATCGAATTCGCCCGCGCACGCCTCGGCCTTATCGCGGCGAACAGCGCGGAGTTCGATCCACATACCCCTGATCCGGTGATCGGACTGCTCGAGAATCAGCGAACGATCGTCGAGAAAGGGGGGACGATGCGGCTGGGGGGGTACGAGGCGATCCTGCGAGAAGGGACGATCAGTCGGTCTTGCTACAGTGCTGAACGGGTGATGGAACGGCATCGCCACCGGTATGAGTTCAACCCGGCCTACCGGCAGCGGTTTGAAAGGGCGGGAATGAGCGTCGCCGCAACCTCCCCCGACGACAGCTTGGTGGAGATCGTCGAACTCAAAGATCATCCCTGGTTCGTCGTTGTTCAGTTCCACCCGGAGTTTCAATCCCGCTTCCTCTCTCCACACCCGCTCTTCCGCGGGTTTGTGAAAGCATGTCTCGATCACGAATCATCCTTGCCCTCCTCTTAGTCGGAGGGGTTATTTTGTGGCTCACCTTGCCCTTCCGTCCGGTCCCCCCTGCTCCCGCCTTCACCCGGGCGTATGGGGTGAGTTTTGCCGGCCACGATCAGTACGGGGAGATGGTATGGCGCGTGGAAGCAAAAGAGGGGGAGATGGCCGATGATACGGGGCGGTTCATCGATGTGATGGTCGAGTTCTTCGCAGAGAACAGCGATTCCCTGCTTGCCCGGGGAGAACGGCTCACCTTCGCCCGTGGCACAGCGACCCTGGAAGGGAGGGTCGAGATCGTTCGCGGCGAGGACTACCGTCTGATAACGGAGAGAGTGGTCTGGGATGAGGAGGCAGAGGAACTCACCGCCGGCCAGGTAACGATCACTATGGAGGCAGGGACTATCGAGGCGGCCAGGTTTCGTTACGATCTGGAGGACAGGCGGTCGATCCTCTCTGGAGGGATCCGTGCCGAGATCGATCGCGTATCCCCTCTCTCGGTCACCGGAGAAGCGGCTGAAGAGGTAGACGGTCTCTTTATTGTCACCGGTGAGGTGACGGTCGTAGGAGAGGATGGGACGTTTCATTCCGGTCGCCTTGTGTACGATCCTGAGGAGGATACGGTCCGTCTGCTCCCGGACGAGGAGACGATCCTCGTGGGAGATTCCTTCGTCAAAGGAACTTTCCACGAGGGCGAAATCCGCGCCGGAGCGATCCTCCTCACCGCTGATGGGTTCACCGGGACGGGTGGGGTATTCTTACAGATGAACGAGCTGTTCTTTGAACCTGCTCCTCAAACGCAGACAGACACAGAATGAAGATAAGGCAGAAGGCAGAAGGCAGAAGGCAGAATGAAAAATGTCGAACTCCATGAACCCAACAAAC
>JAJOKK010000226.1:0-6560 GCA_021129875.1 Candidatus Bipolaricaulota bacterium | reverse complement strand
AACTCCATGAACCCAACAAACCCCTGTCCCGTGCAAAAAGGCAGAACCTTACAGACCTGAGAGCGGATGGATGAAGTTGAGAGGCTGAGAAGCTGAGAGGCTGAGAAGTTGAGAGGGGGAGCAAGGCAGGACGCATCTGATAGATGGTTCAATATAAAGCACAGAATTTAAAGTGAAATTTTTCCATTCGGCTTGATGGAGTCGTTCTTGTATTTCGCAAGGCGGAGCATCTGTTGAGGTTGCGATACTTTCGCTTTATGTGGCTAGGTTTCTTGGGAGGGTAGGATGGCGCTTGCGGCGAGCGATCTTGTGAAGACGTACAAAGAGCGGAGGGTTGTGGACCAGCTCTCTCTTCGAGTTCAGCCGGGGGAGGTCATCGGGCTCCTCGGACCGAATGGCGCGGGGAAGACGACCACCTTCCACATGATGATCGGGTTCATCGCCACCGAGGAGGGGAAGGTGCTGCTTAACGGGACGGATATATCTGCGCTCCCGTTCTATCGCCGTGCCCAGCTGGGAATCAGCTACCTCCCACAAGAGCCGTCGGTATTCACCAATATCAGTGTAGAAAAGAATCTCGATCTGGTACTGGAGTGGTCTCCGGTCGCGGAGAAGGCTGATGAGGTTCGCGAAGAACTCCTTGCCGAATTCCGTCTCGAACGGTTGCGCTCTCAGCGTGCCGGGACCCTCTCTTCCGGAGAACGTCGCCGACTCGAGATTGCCCGCGCCCTCGCCACCTGCCCGTCGTACATCCTACTAGATGAACCGTTCTCCGGGATAGACCCGATCTCCGTAACGGAACTGCAGGAAGAGGTGGTCTCTCTGAAAGAACGGGGTCTCGGGCTCATCATCACCGATCACAACGTGCGCGATACGCTTTCCATAATAGACTACGCCTACCTGATCAGCGAAGGCCGGGTGATCACTGCCGGGACGCCAGAGGAAGTCTTGGCCGATCCGCTCGCCCGCCGGCTTTATCTAGGAGAACGATTTCAGACCTAATCTGGTTATATACGAGATTCTTTCGTAGGAGCCATCAGGGTCGGAAACGCACACGGAGAAGCCTGAAGTAGGGGCGATTCACGTAAAGGCATGAAGACGCGAATAAAGAATCGTCTCAGCCTGTTGCTCAAACCATTTCTACCGCTCGTCTTCAATCTTGGTTGCGAAGCAAGGCCGCCTGTCTGCCAGCCAAGCAGGGCGGCCACACCTTAGGTTCAAGTATTTCACCGTCTCGGGGGATGTAGTAGTATCCGAGGAAGAGTCTACTACACCCCCCGAGACGGTGAAAGCTTCTGTCAGACCTCCGGTCTTGCTTCGCAATACGTAAAGAGAAGAAGTTTGTGTTTATTGGCAACAACCTGTTATCAACGGAGCAAAACGACTAAGATGAACAGGCAGACTGCCACCGAAACAAACAACTGAAACAGGGACCTTAAAAGTATACGCTCGCTAGGATCGTAAAGGTCGTCATCGTTCGGCACCGGCGGATCGTAAAGATCCGCATCATTCGGATCCGGAAGGCCGTAAAGGTCGGCATCATTCGACAGCAGAAAGTCGTGAATCTCCCGTACGAGCGTCGTCGCCTCTCTCTGTTCCTCTGCGGTGATCTCCCGCCCGGCAAGGGCGACGAGTGCATCGACCTCCGCAAGGATTTCAGACGGGAGAACTTCGCGAGGGAACGGATCCTCCTCCGGCCCAAGAAGGATCGCTCTTAGGGTGGGATCGACCCGCTCGATCGGCCCCCGATGGATTAGCGTCCGGGTGATGAAGGCGGCGCTGAACTCCCAACCGGCCTCGAGGTCATCAAAACCATCCAGAGTGAGGGTGAAAATATCTTCCAACTGCCTGTTCAGCCGGAAGATCGCCGCGAACATCCCCGCCTCCGCCGCCTGTGTGAGCAGCGACATATCCGGCTCCTGCAACGCGCTGATCGCCGCGATCTCTTCCTGGTAGTCCCGACAGAACGAGACCACGCTCATCCGTAGGTGGGCGAGAAAAGTGACCTCCTCGACCCGGTGCAGATCGGTTTGCACGATGAACTCCAGGTGAAGATCTGCCAGACTGGTGGCGAGATCTGCGCACAACGTGCACAGGCCGGGAGGGATCTGAACCTGAATCCCCTGGAAGAGGTAATCGCCGTATGCCCGGTGGAGGGTGTAGAGCGGGGCGAGCGCGGTAAAAGAATCGGCGAACGCCGAACCGAGGGAGGCCGGAGAAGAAGCAGCGGCCAGAGCAACGAAAAGGCAGATGATCAGAGCTGATCCCACAATTCGCCGGGCCATAAACCATATTATAGTCCCGTCCGGCGCCAAGGATCAAGCAGAAGACGCCGCCATGGAACCCCTGTTTAGGCCCTAAGACCGGTTCTTCCATAGCGACGCCCCTCGCACCTCGCTCCTAGCCCCTCGCTCCTCGCTCCTCGAACCTCGCACCTCGCTCCTCGAACCTCGTTCCTCGAACCTCGCTCCTCGAACCTCGAACCTCGCCCCTCGCCCCTAAAACCTTATCCTGTTCTCCTACGGCAGTATCCGTCGCAGCGAGTGCATGATCGCGTTGATATCGATTCCGGCAAAGTCGATTGACAGGGAGACGCGGTGGCTCCCGGCGAGCCCGGGATTGGTGATGTACGCATAATCGACGCGGAACCCCTCGACATTTATCCCCAAACCCAAGGTGATGACGACCCCCCCTGGTTGGGTGAGCATGCCGGCGCGGAGGGCAAAATTCCGGATGGGTTCATACTCCACTCCAAAGTGAAACCGCCCTGCCAGGTCGATATCGCTAGACAGGAGAACGATCTCGGCAATCCGCGCAGCGCCGCCGAGCCGCAGACTCGTCGCCATATCCTCACTGTGCTCGCCGTAGTTCACCCTGCCTAACAGGTTCGTCGCGGTAAGACCGAGCGCCAGATCGCTTATACCGACCGGGCCTACGCGCAAGTCGGGGAAGGTCATCCTGTAAGCGAGATCGAGCGCAAACCCAGATCCGCTCAGATCGCCGATCCGCGTTGAAACGTACACAATCCGCCCGCCGATGGAGAAATCGATCGGAAGTCGCGGGATGAACGCAAAGTCTTGCGGATCGACTCCGAAACCGAGTAGAACCGCGTGGCTCCCGTAGGAGAGCGGGGCGTCTATCGGGTTCCCGCCGACGTCGAACCCCTGGATATTTCCAGAGTTGAATACGAGGACGGCCAACCCCCAGTTGCGGAACGTAACCGCGAACGCGCTGTAGCTCGCCAGGCCCAAGTGAGAAGAGTAGAACGAGCTGACGCTAAACCCCTCGAGGTCGTCGAGCCCAGCCGGGTTATGGTAGATCGTCTCCGCCCCATCAACAAGGGCAACCGCCGCCCCGCCTATCCCCATCGCCCGTACCCCCGGTTCGATATCGAGGACAGTAATCGCAGCCTCGCCCAGACCGGGGAGGGACAGACCCACCCCGAGCAGAGCCACAAAGACCAATACGTATAACCTGTTCACAATGTCCCCCTCCCTTATCTCTGAATCAGGAGCCTAAATACCTGAGATCTGATCGTCCTGCCGTCGTCATCCCTCGCGGTGATCTGGAAGAAGTAGAGGCCGTTCGGCAGATCCTCCCCGTCATTCGACATCAGGTCCCATATATAAGGCGATGCGCCGACAGTGAGGTCCGTTTGGTAGACCAGCCACCCAACAAGGTTGAAGATGCGCAGCACCAGATCGGTCGTCCCTGCAGGATGGAAATAGACGATACGTGCATGCGTGGAGGCCGGATTCGGATAGCTGAACGTTACGATATACTCCCCCGCCTGGGCGATGGTGATCTGCCTTGTCACCGCAGCGCTCCTTGCCCCATTGTCATCGATGACGATGAGGGTAACTGTATACGTCCCCGCAGAAGTATAGGTATGCGCCGGATTCCTGACCGTGCTCGTCGCACCGTCGCCGAAGTCCCACTCCCATCCAGTGACCGTTCCATCCACGTCGGTGCCCAGACTAGTGAACTGCACCGCCCGGTCCACCTGCGGCAGCGTCGGCGCAAAGCGAAAATTCGCAACAGGAGGCACATTCACCAGTGCAGCCACGATGACATTCTCGGTGACGCTGCTGCTCGCCCCATCATTGTCAGTGACGGTCAGCCTCACGATGTAGGTACCCGCCGCCGCATAGGTATGTGTCGGATTCTGGACGGTACGCGTCGTCCCATCCCCGAAGTCCCACTGCCACGCGACGATCGTCCCATCAGCATCGGCCGAAGTATCGGTAAAGGTGATCGTATCCGCGATCGTCGGGCTCTCCGGCAAGTAGGTGAACCCGGCCGTCGGCAGGATGTTGATCCGCACGAAGACCGTTCTTGTAGTAGAATCGGGCACTCCATCGTTATCGGTAACCGTCAAGGTGACCGGGTGGCTCCCACCGGTGGTGAACGCGTGATTGACCGACATCCCGGTCGCATCGACAACGCCATCGCCGTCAAAATCCCACGCGTAGAAATCGATATGCCCATCCGCATCCGAAGAGGCGCCCCCATAGAAGGTGACGACAGCGCCGATCACCGGTTCATCCGGGGTGGTTGTAAAATCAGCGATCGGGCGGACGAAATCCACCGAAACCACGCTCGTCTTGAACCCGCGTCCTCCAGCATTGTCGGTGACACGGAGGGTGACGATCTGTGAACCGCCGGAATGGAAGACGTGGGGAGCGGTCTTCCCGGTGGCGTCGTAGACACCATCATTATCGAAGTCCCACTCGTACGCATCGATCGTCCCATCGTCGTCTGTGGAGCCGACTGCCTTGAACGTGACCACCTCATTCATGCTGACATTTGGGGGCTCAGCCGGTGCGAAGGTGAAGTCGGCCTTAGGAAGCTGGTTGACCGGCCCGACACCAGCCACCTCGACCGGGACCACTAGGGTGATCACACTGATCGCCCCATCGTCGTCGGTAACCGTGAGCCGCACCGGGTACGCGCCCGGCATCGGGAAGGAATAAGTGACGACCGATCCCGTCAGGTCGGTCGTCCGATCCTCATGAAAATCCCACTCCCAAAGGATGATCGTCCCGTCTTCGTCCGCAGACCCCCCCCCATCGAACGTGATCACCTGCCCGGCGTCGGGCGCCTCCGGTTTGAAGGTGAACGCCGCCACCGGCGGGGTCGTCTCCACCGGGACCACTCTGGTAATTACACCGACCGCCCCATCGTTGTCGGTAACGGTGAGGGTAACCCGCTGTGTTCCCGCCTGGGTGAATGCATGAGATACCTCTATGCCCGTGGCATTGACTCTGCCGGGGACATCCGGAAAATCCCATTCCCAGCTGACGATTTTCCCATCCGGATCCGTGGAAGCGACTGCATTAAACCTAACCGCCTCGCCGATCCTGGGGGTTGCCGGAGCAAAGGTGAATTTAGCCATCGGAGGAACGCTTGTCACGTCAATGCTGTGGGAGATGGAGACCACTGCATTCGTCTCATACGTAACCGTAAGAGTAACCCGATACGTCCCCGCTTTCGCGAAGGTGTGTGGTAGGTTTTGACCGGTCCCCACCCCTCTGTCGTCAACCTTCCAATCCCATGAGAGGATGCCCGCCGTCGGGGTCGCCTGGCCAGCGAAGCGGACCGTATCCTGTGTTCGCGGTGCAGTAGGAGACCAACTAAAATCAACCGTAGGGCGAACAACAGACACCGTTCTTGTTCGTGTCCATTTACGGTCAGGCAGGGTCACAGTCAGCGTTACCCTGTACTCCCTTTCAATCGCGAACGCATGCGTAACAGACTGCCCAGTGTCGGACGCCCCATCGCCGAAGTCCCACCTGTAGGCTGGAGTGTCCTCAGCTCTCAATCCACCTACAACCGCGGTGAACGTGATCGCTTGATTGGCGATTGCGGGGTGCGGCGTGAATGTAAAATCCACAGTGATATCAGCCAACCCCGAAGAACAGAACGCCATTAACAAACCGGAAACCATTATCGCAATACACAATCCTTTCGTCATCGCAAACCCCCTCTCATCTCTATACAGAGCAATCATCGGCTTACTGAGGATTGTACAGCGCAGCGTGTCTTCCGGTACGATCTGCATCACCTAACGGATAGGTACTCGTCAGATATTGTGAGGACCGGTGTCCCTATGAGTTCACCATTATGCGATAATCGATTGCGACAACCTCTTGAAGAGAGGAACTTCCACTTCTTCAAGCCGTTTAGAGCAGCTGCGACAACGTACAGCCCTCTTCCCAAAAAAGGTCGTAACAGCATGGTTTTCCCATCGAAGCGAATCCGTGCTTACTATCACATTACACTGCTTCGCCTTGTATGTCAAGGAGACAGTCGGGCAATCCTGCTGGTACGTATTCAGTAAACCCATCCCATATTTCAGCCACAGCATGGAGCCTGTTGCGTAAGCCTTTCCGCTGCTCATCGTTAAACTCGGTTGCGAAGCAAGGCCGGCGGCCAACCTGTAACTTCAAGCATTTTACCGCAGAGGGCGTAAAGAGCACCGAGATCAAGCATGAAGGTTCCTAGTACGTATTCAGTAAACCCATCCCTGAACCGCGTCCGAGGAAAGAAATAACCACGGA
>JAJOKK010000215.1:3402-13508 GCA_021129875.1 Candidatus Bipolaricaulota bacterium | reverse complement strand
CTTGGGGGGTGTAGTAAGTCCCCAATCGGCTACTGCACCCCCCCGAGACGGTGAAGGCTTATGTTCTGCAAGGAGAAGCGGTTTGTGCAACAACCTGCTCCCATCGCTCAATTCACGAAGAGTGCTTCCGTAAACTGGGAAGCGGAGAACTCGTGCAGGTCTTCCACTCCCTCGCCCACCCCGATGTACAGCAGCGGGAGCTTCAGTTCATCCCAGATTGCGACGATCACGCCTCCCTTCGCTGTCCCATCGAGCTTGGTGAGGACTATCCCGGTGAGATCGATCGCCTCGTTGAACCGGGCGGCCTGAGAGATCCCGTTCTGCCCGGTCGTTGCATCGAGGACGAGGAGACGTTCATCCGAAGATCGGCCCAGCTTCTTCGCTACGGTTCGTTCGATCTTCTTCAGTTCCTCCATCAGGTTGTGCTTTGTCTGCAGCCGGCCGGCAGTGTCGATCAGCAGGACGCCGCCGACACGGTGGGTGTGATCGAGGGCGTCGAAGACGACTGCCGACGGATCGGCCCCGATTCTGTGCTTGATCAGATCGACGCCGACCCGATCGGCCCAGATCTCCAGTTGGTCGATCGCCGCGGCGCGGAAGGTATCGGCTGCGGCAAGGGTGATCGGCAGTTTGCGATCGTGCTCGCGCAGGCGGGCGGCGATCTTGGCCACGGTCGTCGTCTTCCCCGATCCGTTCACCCCGGCGACGAGGATGACCGTTGGCTCACCGTTCTTGCGCAGGGCGAGCGGCCGCTCCGACCCGGCGAGCCGTTCCGCGATCCCCGCCTCCAACGTGGACATCAGTTCCTCCCCGCTCGCCCGGCCGCGCCGCTTGGCGAGTTCTGCGGTCAACTCCATCGACACCCGGGCCCCGATATCCCCGGCGATGAGGATCTCCTCTATCTCCTCCAGTTCGATCGCGGAGAGTTTTGTCCCGCGGGCGAATACCCGGCCGAGTGAATCAGTGAACCCGGAGCGGGTTCGCGTCAGCCCTTTCTTCAATCGATCGATCCAGGCCATTACATCTCCTCTGGTATGGACATCCCTAAGATCTCCAGGCTGCGGCGGAAAACGGTCTGCAAACCCTGCAACAGAGCAAGGCGCGCCTTCATCAGCCCCTTATCCGTGCCGAGGACCCGCTGCTCGCCGTAGTAGGCATGGAAGGCGCGAGCCAGATCCAACGTATACCCTGCGAGGAGGTGCGGGGCAAACCCGAGCGCCGCACCTGATACAACCTCAGGGAACCGGTCGAGCCGCTTGATCAGCTCGAGTTCGCCCGGAGTCTTTAAAGGCGCAAGGTCGACCTCTTCCAGACCGCAGGCGATCGGCCCGGCCTTGCGGAAGATGGAGCTGATTCGGGTGTGCGCGTACTGAATGTAGTAGACCGGGTTGTCGAGCGATTCCGCACGCGCCAGCTCAAGGTCGAACTGCAGGTGACTCTCGGGTTTGCGCGCGATCATAAAGTAGCGGACCACATCGCGGCCGATCTCGTCTGTGAGGTCGCGCAAGCAGATGAACCGCCCGGCGCGGGTCGACATCCGCGCGGTCTCTTCCCCCTCCTTGATACTGACAAACTGGTGAACCGCGTAATTGAGAAACTTCTCAGGGTAGCCGAGGATACGCATCGCCGCCTTCATGCAAGACTGTTCCACCTGATGGTCCGCTCCCTGCACGTCGATCACCCGGTCGAAACCGCGGTCGTATTTATCGATGTGATAGGCGATGTCGACCATAAGGTACGTCGGTCGTCCATCGCTCCGGATGAGGACCGAATCCTTCACCCCGCCGTTCTCCTCCGCCTGGAGCCAGATTGCGCCGTCCTTCTCGTAGATGCCGTTGCGCTCGCGCAGGGAAGCGAGCGCCGCCGTCACCTTGCCGCTTCTGTGCAGGTCGCTCTCGCTGAACCAGCGGTCGAACCCGACCCCCAGGCGGATAAGATCATCCTTAATCGTCTCTTTGATCCGGGAGACCGCGGCTCGGCGAAAAAACTGCGCTGCCGGCGCATCGAAATCCGGGAAGCGATCCTCAACCTCATCCTTCAGCTCACGAGCGATGTCGATCAGATACTCCCCGTGGTATCCCCCTTCCGGGATCACCCGCTCCTCTCCCGACAGCCGGCGATAGCACGCCCACAACGACTCTGCCAGGAGATCGATCTGGCGCCCCTCATCGTTGAAGTAGTACTCGCGGGTCACGGCATAGCCGAGTGCGGTGTAGAGCGAGGCGAGGACATCGCCGAGGACGGCCTGGCGGCCGTGCCCGACGGTTAGAGGACCGGTCGGGTTCGAGCTGACAAACTCGATCTGTAGCGATCCCTTCTCTCCAGAATCAGAAGACCCGAACCGATCGCCCGATCTTATAACCTCTTGCAGCGCGGCGTGGATCACGGCAGGCTTGAGGAAGAGGTTGATGAACCCCGGTCCGGCGATCTCCACCCGCGCAAAAGGGCCGACTAGAAGGAGGGGGACCAGCTGTTCCGCCAGCTTGCGCGGGGGAAGACCGGCCGCCTTTGCCCCGATCAGCGGGAGATTACTCGAGAAGTCGCCGAACTCCGGGCGATCGGAAGGGTACACCTCGACCGTCGCCGGAGGGAGATCGAGACTCTCCCACGCCAAAGAAAGAATACTTGCAATCGATGATTTCAGCATAATGGACTAGATTGAAAGACTGAATAATCAGGAGAACGGCTTGCCAAATCACTCAATCACTAAATCCCTCTCCCTACCTTTCGACAATGAAGCGTATCCCGGTCTTCGCCTTCCCTGCGATTACAACCTCCATGAACCCGGGGATGACCTTGATTGGGGGCCCGCACTCTCTTTCCACCATCCGCCGCACGCCGGCGATCGCCTTCACAGACTGGTTGACCGCTCCGGCGCCGATCGCATGGATCTCAACGACGCCGTCCCGTTCCAGCGCCCCGGCGATCGCTCCGGCGACCGAACTCGGGTCTGAGCGGGATGCGACCTTTAGGGTTTCCATGGCCATCCTCCTGCATTCGCGATCACGTTCCTTAGCGATATGCGTCAAACCCGATATTAGGTTAAGTATACCTGCGCCCCGTCCCCCTGTCAAAACGGCGGAGACTCAGCGAGGACTAAAGATCAACCCCATCCGCCATGATGATGGCAACGATCGGCTTGACAAGCGGCCATTTTTTATGGTACCCTGTCTCTACTTTGTGAGACTCTCCACACAGATCGACTCGCAGAGCAACAGGGGGTGATAGTAAGCGGTAAAAGGTTAAGTCTAGACGGTAATGGCAAACGTAATCAAGGGAGGTATTTAAGAATGAAACTTTCCGGCCTTCGGGCACTGATGGTGGTTACTTGCGTGGTTGCTCTCTTCTCGATGATGGCCGTAGCGGATCTGGAACATATTGCCGCAAACGAGCTTATCCCTGAGATCAGCGCCGCTGCTGGGCTGGCGCTCGCCAGCTCTTGGGCTGAGATAACGACGGAAGCACAGTTGGAGGACCTGGCCGTAACTGGACGCACGATCGGTCTGCGTACCGCAGCGAGCGAGGCTCTCTCAATTCTCTATTTCGCTAAAACCGGGGAAGAACTGATAGCGATCCTTATCAGTGATCTTGACCCGATGATCCGCGCCGCAGCAATTGCACCGGCGAAGATGTACCTGAGCGCTATGACCCGTGAAGATGTCGAAGACTTTGTCCTTGCAGATTACCTCAAGGAATTGGCAACAACAGGGGAGACGCACGAGATGCGGCTCGCCGCTGCACGGGCGCACTACTTCGTGATCCGTCGCACGCTTCCCTTCGCGCTGGACGAGTTGAAGGCGGCTGCGGACGGCGGCACTGAACTCGCCATCGCCGCCGGCGAAGTCCTTGGCGGTTTCTACCTGTTCCACCCGGTCCTCGGGAAGACGCAGGCCGAGCTTGTCGATCTGGCGATCGGAGCAGGGTCGGCCGGGCTCCGTACCGCTGCCGCTACAGCCCTGGCTGTCTTATTGATTCAGTCGGACGAGACGGCCGTTAGCCTGCAGACCACGATGCTTGAGATCTTCGGGACCGGGAGTGTTGAGCACCGCAACGCCTACAAGTTTGCGCTGGCTCACCGGTTCGGGCTTTAATTTTGCAGATCAACTTTTAAGGAGGTTTTTTAAATGAAGAAAATAGCGTTAATTGCGGCGAGCTTGTTGCTCGTCTTCGCCTCCGTTGCAGTCCTGGCACAGGATTATAAGGTAGTGCCGCTCGGCGTACCGGGCACCCTGTGGGAGGACTTTGAGGTCGGCGTGCATGGTGGAACGATCAGAAGCTCGATGATCTCCAACCCTCGCACGTTCAACCCGATCATGGTGCGTGATACCGCTTCTGGTTGGCTCGACGACCGGATGCAGGAGGCGCTCATCCTGAGAAACCCACATACCGGAGTACACGAGCCGTATCTGGCTAAAGCGTTCGAGATAGCCGAGGACGGACTGTCGATAACCGTCCACCTCCGTCGAGGGCTCAAGTGGTCGGACGGCGAGCCGTTCACCGCCGCCGACGTCATGTTCACCTGGGTAGACCTGTGGCTGAACGAGGACGTGGAGGCGCGGAGGGAGTTGTGGACGCTCCCTGACGGGATGTTGCCGACGTTTGAGCAGATCGACGACTACACGGTCGTCGTCCATTTCACGACCATCTTCCGGCCTGCGGTCGGTTTTGTAACCGGCGCGCAGATCCTTCCTCGGCATAGGCTGTGGGAGTACGTGGCCAAGCTGAATCCGGCACTGGAAGGTGTCTGTCAGTTCAACACCGCGTGGGGGATCGATGTCGATCCGGCGGCCATGGCCGGGATGGGGGCGTTCATCCTTGAGCACTTCATCACCGATATGGAGATTCGTCTGGTTCGCAACCCGCACTTCTGGCAGTTCGACGCCGCGGGGAACCGCCTCCCTTATCTTGATGCAGCTGTCGTCCACATAGTGGAGTCGATAGATGTTTCGCTCTTGCGCTTCCTCAACGGCGAAATCGATACTTACGGCGCGCGTCCCGAGGACCTCGCCATCCTTAAGGCCGAGGGCCCGTTGCGCGGCTTCGAGACTGTAATAAGCGATGTAACCGGGTGGGGGACCGCCTTCTTCGCATTCAACCAGGATGTGCCGGAAGACGAGAATCTGCGGGGTCTCTTCCGCGACTTGCGCTTCCGTCAAGCGGTGGCGCACTCGATCGACCTCGACACGATTATCGAGGGGATATACATGGGCTTTGCCAGACCCCAATGGAGCCATGTCGCCATCCCTTCCCCGTTCTTCATGGGGGATGAGCATGCGATCTGGTTTGAGTACGATCTGGATAAGGCGGCCTCGCTCCTCGACGAGATCGGCCTGTTCGACACCGACGGCGACGGGGTCAGGGAATTCCCCGACGGTTCGCCGGTCACCTTTGTGTTGATCACCAACGCCGGGCATACGATTCGCGAGCAGAAGTGTCTGATCCTCGCCGATGACCTTGCGAGGATCGGCGTCGATGTGGTGACGTCGTTCATCCCGTTCGGCGCACTGGTCGGCCAGCTGCTCGGTGCCGAGTACCAGGCAGTGATGATCGGACTGACCGGCGGGATGGATGCGCACGGCGGCCGCACCGTCTACCATAGCACGGGAAGTCTCCATTTCTGGCGCTTCTCCGCTGGCGGACCTGACGGCCGTCTCCCGGAGAGGTTCCCGGTAGCCGATCCTGCCGAGTGGAACGCGCGCGTCGATGAACTGTACGACCTTGGCGTCGGCTCGTTCGATGAGGCGGAGATAATGCATTACTACCACGAAATGCAGATCATCATCCGCGAGAACCTGCCGCTTATGTTCACCGTATCACCGCTGCAGATGGCGTCAGCCTACGATCGGATCGGAAACGGCCTTTGGGAGACCTTTGAAGGTATTCACACCGGTACCGGCTTGACCGCAGTAACCTTCGCGTTCCGACGCGATCTGTAAAGTTTCTTTCCCATCGGGTGGGGGAGCGATCCCCCACCCGGTGATCTGTATATCCGCCCGGTTGCGAAGAGGCCGGGTAAATTCTATCAAAAAGGGGGGTAGGCAAAATGATAGGTTTTCTTGTACGGCGATTCTTATATATGATCCCGCTCTTGCTGGTGATCGCCATCTTGTCGTTTGCGCTTATGGAGTTTATGCCCGGTGATTTTCTTGACCAATTTCGGTTCGACCCTAGCGTAGATCTAGTTCGACTGGAAAGAGAAGCTGCGCGGTTGGGGCTCGACCAACCACGGCATATTCGATTCTGGCGCTGGTTCAGAGGGGTGTTGCGGGGTGACCTGGGCGAATCGTTCGTCACCCAGCAACCGGTCGCCCGCTCTTTGTTCGCTGGGCGCATAGGCTGGACACTGATGCTGACCATACCGACATTCATCTTTACATGGGTTATCACTGTTCCTCTGGGTCTATACTCGTCTACACACCAGTACAAACTGTCGGACCATGTCCTTACCGGGTTTGCGTTCTTCGGCATGTCGATCCCAAACTTCTTCTTCGCCCTTCTCCTCCTCTATTTTCTCGTCGTCGTCCTGCAGGTAGGGGATATGGGACTGGGGGTTTCCGGTATCGTTGGGCAGGAGTTCATCGGTCAGCCGTGGAGTTGGGATAAGTTTGTCAGCTTTCTTTGGCACGCATGGCCGCCGATCCTGGTGATCGGAACAGCAGGGATGGCCGGGCTGTTGCGGTTCACCCGCGGGTTGATGATCGATACGCTCGGTGAAATGTACGTAATGACTGCTCGCGCCAAGGGGCTTACTGAGCGGACCGTTGTCTATAAGCACGCGCTTCGCAATATTCTCAACCCGTTCATCACCTCATTCTCTATGGGAATAGGGGGGTTCGTTCAGGGGGCAATGATCTCGGCGATCGTCTTTAACCTGCCGACAGTGTCGCGGGCCTATTGGGGCGCATTGCAGGCGCAGGATACCCAGGTGTTGATGGGCGGCATAATCTTCTTCACTTCATTCTTCCTTGTCGGCAACCTGCTCGGGGATATAGGTATCGCGATAGCCGATCCGCGGATACGGGTCAACTAATTGGTATATTGTCTTCTGAGGGGGAGATGAATGGCTCAACAGCGTGAAAAACAGAACCAAATAGAGACGGACAAAGCGGCATACACGGAAGCAGGCCCAAGAGCCGTGTCACAAGGTCAGTTGATCTGGCGGGCGTTCAAGCGGCATCGGGTCGGCAATGTCGGCGGGGCGATCGTCGCGATCATGGCACTGATCGCTATATTCGCTAGTTTTCTTTCGCCGTATCACTATGCATTGCAGATGCGCAACCACCCCTTCTCTCCGCCGTCAACGGTCAGGATACGCGATCAGGAGGGGAACCTTACGTGGCCGTTCGTCTACGCTGTCGACCGCGGGTTCGATAGGGCGACGTTCCGCCGGATTTATACAGAGGATACCACGCGGCCTTACCCGATTCGGTTCTTCGTGCGCGGGCCTGACACGCATCGCATCCTGGGGATCTTTCCTACTAACCTGCGTCTGTTCGGTGTGGGGGCAGCGGGGAACGAGCCGCTCGATGGAGCACAGCTCTTCCTGTTCGGAACAGATGCACTCGGCCGCGATCTCTTCTCGCGAATCCTGTACGGCTCACGGATATCACTCATCATTGGCCTGCTCGTCGTCGCGATCGTTACACCGATCGCGATCGTGCTTGGGGGGATCTCCGGTTACTACGGCGGAATAATCGACACGGTGCTGCAACGCGTATTCGAAGTGGTGATGGCTCTCCCCGGTCTGCCGGTGATGCTGGCGATGGCGATGGTGTTGGCGCAATTCCGCCTTCCGCCTGCGCTACAGTTCATGGGTATAATCGGTATCCTGTCGCTTCTGGGATGGGCGGGATTGGCCCGCGTCCTACGTGGGATGTTCCTGGGACTACGGGAACGGGAGTTCGTCCTCGCGGCCAAAGCGGTAGGGTCGAGCGATATGCGGATCATCGTCCGCCATATCGCCCCCAACGTCGCCAGCTATCTGATCGTCGGAGCCACTCTTACTATCCCCGGGATGATCCTCACCGAGAGCGCTCTCTCCTTCCTGGGATTGGGAATTCAAGAACCGGCCACCAGTTGGGGTTTGCTGATCGCCGCGGCGACCAATGTTGTCAATATGCGCCTGCACCCCTGGATCCTCATCCCCGGAGGATTCATCTTTATCACTGTGATGGCGTTCAACTTCCTCGGAGATGCCCTGCGTGACGCTGTCGACCCGTACAAGATCGTCTGAGCGTAGAGACTGTGGGGCGGCGGCCGAGAACCAAGACGCGCAGATAAAAAAGGAGAGTAGGGATGCGGAAGGAATACTCAGCAGGAAACTTCATCGGTATGATCCGCTCTGCGGCCCGTTCGATGCGCTGGCCTGCTTTGGGGATGCTGGGCGGCTTTGTGGCAGTTGCTATCGTTGCTGTTCTGGCCTTCTACGTCGCACCACGGCTGACCGGAGAGAAGTTGCCGCTGCGCACGGTCTCCGGCGCATGGATCACGCTCCATTTTCCGGATGATTCCCCAGTAGCGCAGGAGAGTTTCACCCATTTGCAACGGTTAGAGCAAGAACTCTCCGCGTTGGCGGGTACGCTGGGGATCCCACGTACGGATCTTCCTCTACGGATTAACGTCTTTCTGCACAGCAACGAGATGGAACTCCGTTCGATCCGCGCCCAGCGTAGAAGGGAGCTCTTCCCCATATCCGTGGATATCATATACGGTGAGGATGCGCACGTGCAGTTCATCCAACTGATCGGCGACTTCGCCGTTGGGAAGAACCGTTCCCGCCTGCTGCGGTACGGGCTCATCGAGTACATCCGGGTGCCGGAGCAGAACCATCACCTCCCTGTCGCCGCCTTGCCCGAGCAATTGCAGCTGAACTTGGAAGAGCTGCTCCTTTTTGAAGGTCGCTTCCCGCTCACCCGCTACCAGCTGTTCAACTCACCGTATGCAGCGGCAGCGATCGTTGGTCTGGCAGGTATTGCCCAGCTCGCCGAACTCGAACGGAAGGTCTCTCCCGACTTAAGCGATATGACCGTCTCGTTCGTCGCTTTCCTGAGCGAACACTTTGGCGGGCCGGAACAGTTGATGCAGCTTTGGCGTCCCGGTTCTCTGGACGCCAACTTGCGGGCTGTCTATGGCTATGGTCTGGCGGAGATCGATCGGATGTGGAGAGTTGCAGTAGCTGCAGTGGGCCCGCAGGGCGAGGGCTGGGCCTTTGCCCGCGGCAGTGGGCTGATCCGGGTCGGGCGATTCGATGAGGCGCTCGCCTTGCTGCGGTCTGCGTACGAGGATCACCGCGCCACCGGTCTGCCGGTCGGTGAGATAGCTCGTGAGATCGGGTGGATCAACCTCCTTGCTGGGGAGTGGGAAGAGGCGAGGCAAAAGTTTCTCCAGGCGCAAACAGCCGGAATCGATGCTGCGCACGAGCTGCGCCTCGCTGAGTTTTATGCTGCTTGGGAGATGGCTGAAGCGGGCACTGTACGGATTCATCGCTCTCCTGCCCTGAGCGGAGTAGAGTCTGCCACGCTCCATGAGCGGGCGATCGCACTCGATGCCGAGCTGCAGCGGATGCAGGAACGCCTGGGGATGGATGCGACCGGCTTTCCCGAACGGACGACCCTCTTCCTCGGCGCTGCGGGCGAAGAAGGGATCACGACCGACTTGCGGGCTGGGGTCGTCGCTGTCGCCTCTAACCAGGAGCTGGACCGATCTTTAGCCGAGCTGGTCGTCTTTCATCTGTGGCGCGATCAGACCCTATCGCCCGTTCTGCGGGCTGGCCTTATCCGATACCTTATCGAACCACAGGAAGACCACCTGGCGCAACTGAGCGACCTGATGCTCACCGAAGCGTGGATACCTCTCCACCTACTCGACTTCGCTAACTTCCCGGCCCGATACGTCGAACCGCAGGCCGCTGGTATAGTCGCCCATCTGCTGGTGACCTACGGCGTGGAAAAATTCCATACCCTATGGCGGATCACCTCTCCGCTCGGCGGGAGGCGCTCGCTCGACACGGCGATGTCGATCATCTACGGGTTCACCCGCCGTGGCCTGGACGCATACTTACGGCAGCGGGCGGTCTAGGTGGGTATGGTCCATAGTTCATGGTTCAT
>JAJOKK010000215.1:0-3302 GCA_021129875.1 Candidatus Bipolaricaulota bacterium | reverse complement strand
GTTCATGGTTCATAGTTCATGGTTCATGGGCAAAGGTCAAAAGCCGGAGTTTGCGGTAGAGCGGAAAGATCGTCCTGACGAATACGAACGTTTCGGTTGGATCTTTGCCGGTGTTATTGACATATTCCTTGCAGTCAGCTATGATCACCAGGCTTGCCGAGGTGGCGGAATTGGCAGACGCGCATGGTTGAGGGCCATGTGGACATTATGTCCGTGCGGGTTCAAGTCCCGCCCTCGGCACCAAGCTGTTTTGTAGATCGGAGTACGCTTATGCTATGCGCATCCTATTAGACGTTATGGGGGGGGATCTCCCCCCGTTTGAATTGGTAAAAGGGGGGGTCGCCGCTGCACGACTGTGTAGTCTGGATATCCTCTTTGCCGGTGATCCCGCACTGATCCGCGCCGCGTTCGCCAAGGAAGACGTCAAGGAAGGAGAGCGATTTGCCATCCTCCCGACGAGTGAGACGATCGGGATGCATGAACCACCGGTCCGTGCGGTCCGGGGGAAACGCAATTCCTCCCTGGTCCGCGGACTTCTTTCCCTGAAAGAACGCGAGGTGGAGGCATTTGTCTCGGCAGGGAATACCGGGGCGGTAGTTGCGGGGTCGATCTTTACCCTCGGGCGGATTGCGGGGGTCCTGCGCCCAGCGATTGCGGCATCGGTCCCCACTGTAGGGGGGCAAGAGATCCTTGTTCTCGACGTCGGGGCGAACGTCGACTCCCTTCCCGAGCACCTGGTGCACTTCGCTGCGATGGGGGCGGCCTATGCGCGCGACGTGATGGGGATCGATCACCCTACGGTCGGGCTGCTCAATATCGGGGCGGAGCAAGGTAAGGGAAACAGGCTGAATCAGCGAGCTTTCGAGCTTTTGGAGAGGAGTCCTCTCCCGTTTGCCGGGAACGTCGAAGGGCATCGTCTGCTCACCGAGAGGCCGGTCGATGTCGTCGTCTGTGATGGGTTCGTGGGAAATATCTTCTTGAAGACGCTCGAGGGCGGAATATCAACTGTCACCCGCATGTTGAAGGATATGATCGGGAAGAGCGCTCGCTCTCAGATGGGGGGGCTGCTCCTCAAGCCGACTTTTTCCGCACTTCAGGATAGGCTCTCCTATCACCGTTTTGGAGGGGCGCCGCTCCTGGGGATTGCAGGGAGCGTGGTCATCGCGCATGGTCGCTCAGACGCAGAAGCGATCTGTTCGGCGATCACCGTTGCCGGGCGCGCGGTCGAGAGCCGGGTGAACGAGACGATCGAAACCGGAACCGGCGGATGGCGCACCGATGGGGTCTAGGATCGTCAGCTCAGGGAGCTACCTCCCTGCCAGATGCCTGACCAACGCCGATCTGGAGAAGGTCGTCGATACATCCGATGAGTGGATCGTCCGGCGGACCGGGATCCGGACCCGCTATCACCTCGCCGAAGGCGAGGAGCCCGCGGTGATGGGGATTGAAGCGGGGAAGCGGGCGCTTGCCCAGTCCGACGCCTCTCCTGAGAGTGTCGACCTGCTGATCGCGGCGACAAACTTCCCCGACATGATCTGCCCAGGGTCGGCCCCGTTCATCGCTGCAGGGCTTGGGTTCGACCAGACCCCGTTCTTCGACCTCAAGGCCGGTTGTTCCGGGTTCGTCTACGGGCTTGCTGTGGCTGACGGCCTGATCTCTTCCGGGATGTACAAAAGGGTCCTTCTGATTGGGCACGAGGCCCTCTCCCGCGTCACCGACTGGAGTGACCGCAAGACCTGCGTCCTATTCGGCGACGGCGCCGGGGCGGTACTTCTCGAACCGGCCCCTGCCGGCACCGGGGTCCTGGGAAGCGCTCTCTACGGCGACAACAGCAAGGCATTCCTCCTCCACCTTCCGGCCGGGGGAACGAAGTCCCCTGCGAGTCATAGTACCGTTGATGAGCGAGGGCATTACCTGCGAATGGAGGGGGCCGGGGTCTTTCGCAGCGCAGTCCCGATGATGGAGCGCGCGACCAGGGGAGCGCTCGTTGCCGCCTCGCTCACCCTCGCTGATGTCGATTGGCTCATCCCCCATCAGGCGAACCTCCGGATCATCGATTCGTTGATCAAGCGCCTGAAGTTCGATAGGGAGAGGGTGGTCGTCAACCTCGACCGCGTCGCCAACACCTCCACCGCCTCGATCCCGATCGCCCTTGATGAGGCGCTGCGCCAGGGGCGGATAGTCGCCGGCAGCGTGGTGGTCCTCACCGCATTCGGGGCCGGAGCAACCTACGGCGCTGTGGTCATCAGGACCTGACGGCTCTGGGCCATTTTTTTAAATCACGGATGAGGCTGTCGCACAAGCCTCTTCTCCTTGCAGATTGCGAAGCAAGACCGGAGGTCCAACAGAAGCTTTCACCGCTCGGGGGGTGTAGTAGCCGATTGGGGACTTACCACACACCCCCCCCGAGCGGTAAAATGCTTGAAACTAAAAGGCTCTTCGTCGTTTTGAGTGGGTAACTGGCCCAGCAATGTTACCGAGCAGAGACGTTTGGAGAAGGGAATTGAATCGACTGGCCTCCGTCCCGGCTTGCGCAACCATCGCAGAGACAGTAGAGGTGCAGAGAACGCCAATGAAGACCAGGGCAAAAGCACCAACGTATCAAGAGAGCGGCACAGCAAGACATCCATGCAGTAGTGCTCAAGCCTGGGAGCGCCGCCGTCCCGGCGGCATCTTTGTACACGGAATCATTGCCATCGTAGGGGCAGACCTACGTGTCTGCCCTCACGACTGTCCCGACGCTACGAAAGCCCTCTGTAGTTCTGTAGCGGCGGGACCTGTGCTCGACGATCTCGTTGTAGCTGACGTTCTTTCAATTCTATACCCTGCGGGAGACTTTGCCGCTTCACCCGTTCTCTTGAGTTACCCACTCAAAACGACGAAGAGCCAACTAAAAGCTGGGATGAACGCGGATTTCAAACAGTCCATTGATGCTTGGTGCATTTATCAGTGTCCATTCGCGGTTCCGTTTGAAGTTCACGCGCTTTTTTGGTTCCTCACACTCCAGGCAAGGCAGGCCATAGGAAAGCTCCACGTATTTTCAGGAAGAAATACTCGAAATCTCGGTAACCAAAAGCAATGCGCTTGATCACCTTGATCTTGTTATTCATCCCCTCCAAGAATGACGTGCTAATCTTGTGCTTGCAGTGAGCCAAGATCCCATTCAAATGAGTCTTGAGGTTTCGGGCAAAGCTCTTTACCGGCTCAATTCGAGTACGAATGGCCCAGCTATACCAGCGCTGAAACCAGTTGACTGCCGCCCCTTCATAGGTGTAGCTCCAGAGGTGACTGAGCTCCTCCTT
>JAJOKK010000173.1:5073-13925 GCA_021129875.1 Candidatus Bipolaricaulota bacterium | reverse complement strand
AGGGCATCCATTTAAAAACCGATGGCCCATATTGGGAAATAGACGCACCTGATTAGGCTATTGCACAACCCTCTTCTCCTTGCAGAACAGCAACTTTCACCGTCTCCGGGTGTAGTAGCCGATTTGGGACTTATTACACCCCCCAAAGACGGTGAAAGCTGCTGCAAGTACAGGGAACCTCCAGGACTTGTGCATTATTCCCGTGACTGGTGGTGCGGTAGACAGTACCAGCCTATCATAGAAAGCACTAACAATGAAGGACCTTGCCCCCCGGCTACCCCTCTTGCCGCCGGAAGACAAGAGCATCGGCCATGGCGGCGGCATCGATAACGACATGGTCCCCTTCCTTCACCTCGCCGGAGATGATCTTCATCGCCAGAGGGTTCTCCGCCAGCCTTTTCAGCGCCCGTGCGAGCGGTCGCGCGCCGTAGTGCGGGTCGTAGCCTTTCCGGGCGAGGACTTTCTTCGCCCCGTCAGTAAGGGAAAGGGAGATCCCCTGCTCGGCAACGCGCTCGTTCAACGCGGCGGCTTTGAGAGCGACGATCTTCAGGATCGCTTCTTCCGAGAGAGGCTGGAAGATGATCGTCTCGTCGATCCGGTTCAAGAACTCCGGCCGGAAAGAGCGCTTCAACTCCCCCTCGACCTTCTCGCGAACTTTTTCTGCTGGTTGATCGCTCGCAAACTGTTCGCTCCCCACGTTTGAGGTCATGATGATGATCGTGTGGCGAAAGTCGACTGTTCGGCCGTGTCCGTCGGTCAGTCGTCCTTCGTCAAGGAGTTGGAGGAGGAGGTTCATTACCTGTGGGTGCGCCTTCTCCGCCTCGTCGAACAGGATGACCTGATACGGCCTCCGCCTGACCGCTTCGGTGAGTTGGCCGCCCTCTTCGTAGCCGATATACCCCGGAGGGGCACCGATCAGCCTGGCGACGGCATGGCGTTCCATGTACTCGGACATGTCGATCCGCAGAAGCGCGGTGTCGCTCCCGAACAGGAACGCAGCGAGCGCTTTGGCCAGTTCGGTCTTCCCCACCCCGGTCGGGCCGAGGAAGAGGAAGGCCCCAATCGGCCGGCGCGGGTCGGAGAGCCCGGCGCGGGAGTGTCTCACCGCCTCAGCGATGGCGCGCACCCCCTCCTCCTGATCGATCACCCGTGCGTGTAGAAGGTCCTCCATCTTGGCGAGGCGGGCACGTTCCTCTTCGAGCATCCGTTCCACCGGGATCCCGGTCCACTGCGCGACGAGCGCGGCGATCTCGCCTTGCCTCACCTGTTCTCCGCTCCCATCGACCCTCAACTTGCTCGCCGCCTCGTCGATGAGGTCGATCGCCTTGTCAGGGAGGAATCGGTCTGTGATGTAGCGCTCGGCAAGCTTGGCGGCGGCGGCGAGCGCGTCGTCGCTGATCTTCACGCGGTGGTGTTCTTCCAGTTTCCCACGCAGCCCCTCAAGGATCGCCAGCGTCTCCTCCACGGTCGGTTCGCCGACGTAGACTTTCTGCAACCGGCGCTCAAGCGCTGAGTCCTTCTCGATATGTTCCCTGTACTCATCGAGGGTCGTCGCCCCGATCAGCTGGAATCTCCCGCGGGAGAGCGGTTCTTTCAGCATGTTGGAGGCGTCGATCGCCCCCTCGGCCGCCCCGGCCCCGACGATCGTATGGACCTCGTCGATGAACACGATCATCTTGCCTGCTGCGGCTTCGATCTCCTTGATCACCGCTTTCAATCGATCCTCGAACTCGCCGCGGAACTTAGACCCGGCGACCATCGCCGCGATATCGAGTGCGACAATCTCTTTCCCGTTCAGAGTGTCGGGAACCTCGCCCCTGGCTATCCGTTGAGCCAGCCCTTCCACAACCGCGGTCTTTCCCACCCCTGGTTCCCCAATCAGGACAGGGTTGTTCTTGCGGCGACGGGAAAGGATTTGCTCCATGCGGTAAACCTCTTCTTCGCGACCGATCACCGGATCAAGTTCTCCCCGGGCGGCCATCTCCGTCAGGTTCATCGAGTATTTCTTCAAGATCTGATAACGCTCCTCAGACGAGCGGTCGGTCACCCGCTGCTCGCCGCGCACGCTGCGAAGCGCACCGTAGATCGCCTCGGGTGTGATCTGATGGCGATCGAGGACCCGCTTCAACTCCGGGTCGATCGCGCGGCTGAGCGAGAGGAGGAGGTGATCGACCCCGATGTACTCATCGCGCAACCGCTCAGCCTCCACCTGCGCGCCGGTGACGACCGCGTCCAGGCGAGGGGTGATATAGATCTGCGTGCCGGCCGAGCCGGAGATAGACGGCTTCCCCTGCAACAGCAGATCGAGATCCTTGCCTAACCCGGGCAGGTTGACCCCCATCTCCTGTAGTATCTCCCGCCCCACCCCATCTTTAGTGACGAGCACGGTGAAGATATGCTCCACATCGAGCTGGTTCTGCTTGTAGCGCGTCAGCAGATCTTGTGCCTCGTGGAACAGTTCCTGCGCACTTTCGGTCAGTCTATCGAAACGGATCACCGCGACCACCTCCAATTAGCAGTCAATCGCCTTGCTTGTTAATTGTACGGCGGACGGCGGATCTGGGCAACAGTAGCGGGTGTATTTGAGGCGGCGCACTGTTCCGAGCGTGCCTCTGAAGGGTTGAGCGGTAGGCCGCGCGACCGTTCCACAAGCGCAGTCTTTCCTGCATCCATTCGGTCTTTTGACTCGACCCGAAGAGACGTTATAATGAGGCCCTTCATGCTGACCGAGGGGGTGCATTATGGAAGAGAAGAAGGTTGTCCTGCGCGAGCTGCTGCTGAAGCACCCGGCCGATATTGCCGAGGTGCTCGCCAATCTATCCGATACCCAGGCGGTCGAGCTCCTGCACCGCCTTTACCTGCGGAAGGCCGCGGCTGAACCGCTGGGGGAGATGGAGCCGGAAGACTCGGCCGAGCTTTTCTCTGAGCTTGATCCCCAAGAGGCGATCAAGATCCTCTCGCGGATGGACCCTGATGACGCGGTCGACCTGCTCGAGGAACTCCCCGCGGCAGAACAGCAAAAGATCCTCTCCCAGCTCGGGCGGGAGGATGCCACGATCCTCACAGATCTCCTCGCCTACCCCTCGGATACGGCCGGAGGTCTGATGTCGCCGGAGTTCGTCGCTCTGTCGCTCAATATGTCCGCCCAAGAGGCGATCGGTCTGTTGCGCCAGCGGGTGGAGGAGGCGGAGACTGTCTACTATGCCTACGCCGTCGATGATGAGGGATACTTGCAGGGGGTCCTGTCGTTGCGCGATATGGCGCTCGCCCAGCCGGCGACGCGCCTCGCCTCCCTCCTGCAACGGGACGCGATCTCTGTGCCCGTCGATACGGACGCCGAAGAGGTGGCCCGCCTGTTCGATAAGTACAACTACTACGCACTTCCGGTCGTAGATCAGCAGCAAAAGCTTATTGGGATCATCACGATCGATGACGTGCTCGACGTGATCCGCGAGGAAGCGACCGAGGACTTCCTCAAATTCGGCGGCATCAGCGGTGGGGAAGAGTATCCCCACACGCCGCCCCGCGCATCGATCCGCCGCCGCCTCCCCTGGATGGCGGGCAACATCATCTTGAACATATTCGCTGTCAGTGCGATCGCCATCTTCGAGGGTACGATCTCTCGGGTTGTCGCCCTGGCGGTGATCATGCCGATCATCTCCGATATGGGCGGCAATATCGGTCTGCAAGCCCTCTCCGTCTCCATCAGGGGGCTGGCAGTAGGGAAGGTAACCATACACGAACTGTGGCAAGTAGCGCGCAAGGAGCTTACTGTAGGGATAGTGAACGGCCTTATCCTCGGACTTCAGATCGGAGTGATCGCCTATATTTGGCGAGGCAGCTTCTTCCTCGGGGCCATCGCTGCAGTGGCTATGTCGCTCAACACCATCGCCGCCGGGGTGCTGGGAGCAACTCTCCCTATCCTGCTTAAGTGGCTGCGGCTCGATCCGGCAATGATGACCGGCGCTATCCTCACCACGATCACCGACTTCGCCGGCTTCTTCATCTTCCTGGGATTGGGAACAATCTTCGTGGCGCGGTTATGAGCGACCACCCTCATCAGCAATGGCAGTGAAAAGAACCGTGGCCCTGCTTCCGAGCTGGTCTTATCCTCTCATCCTCGTCCTCCTTGCGATCGTCCTCACGGTCGGAGGCCTTTCCCCTCTCCTTCAGATGGGGGTCGGAGTGGTGAGCGTACTCTTCCTAGTCTACATGGTCGTCCGTTCCTATCGCCGACCACGGGAGAACCACGCTGTCGCCAACCTTCTCCCCCTCTTCCCAGGACACCTTCTCCTCCTGTTCGCCCTCTCCCTCCTCCCTGAGGTGAAGACCTATCTGGTCCTCCTGTGGATGATCATCCCCTTGACGAGCATCCTTTACGACCTGACAGCCACATGGCCGTTGCGGAGCGAGAGGGCAAGAAGATTGACTTTGGCCGGACTTTATTCTATACTTTGGACGGTTGTTTTTATCCTGTTAGAGCGTATAATCGCTTTAGGGAGAGGATTGCAAGGAGCAGAACAGGTAAAATTGGCCATCGCTTTCAGCGTAGCAGGTGTTCTTTTCCTCTCTGTCGGCATTTATCGTCATTGGCACGCGGGTAAGATTGTGTAAGGAGTAGCAGTATGAATAGAATGGTTCTTGTAATCACGGGGTTATTGGTTCTCTTTGTCGGAGTTGCTGCGTTCGGGCAGACCGAGCCTGCAGCAGGCTCGGTGATCCCCCTCATCGTCATCCTTGCCGTATTCGGAGCAGTCTTCTACTTCATGCTGATCCGCCCGCAGCGCAAGCGTCAGGCAAAGCACAGCGAACTCGTATCCGCCCTAAAGAGAGGGGACGATGTGGTCACCGCCGGGGGGATCTACGGGGAGATCGACACGATCGGCGACACCTCGATCGTACTGGCACTCGAAGATGGTGGAAAAATACGGCTGTCCAAGAGCAGCATCGTAGATAAGCAGGCAAAATAATCGATAGAAGGAGGTTCGAAATGGCACACAGCGCAATGAAACGTACTGATTGGATGCGCGTCGGGGTGGTGCTCCTTGTCTTCCTTGGTTCGATCGCCCTCCTGTACCCGTTCTGGCCGCTGGACGACGTTATGAACCTCGGTCTAGACCTCCAAGGCGGGGTGCGCCTCGTCTTACAGGTACAGGATGTAGAGGAAATGGAGACCGAGCAGCAGCGCGACACGCTCGACCGGATCATCACCATCCTCAATAGTCGCGTCGACCAGTTCGGCCTGGCCAACCCTGAGATAAAGAGGATGGGGCTGGACAGGGTCCTGGTGAACCTACCCGGGACCAAGGACCCCGTAGAAGCGCGCAACCTGATCGGGCAGACAGCGCTGCTTGAGTTCCTCAAGGTGGTCGAGAGAGGTATTAGTGCAGACGTCGACCTGATTCCGACTTCGGCTGCCCACCAGGTCCTGTACGATCGGGAAGGGATCCCGCACATCGTAGAAAGAACCCCTCTGTTGACCGGTGCCGCTCTCTCCGACGCACGTCCGCGCATGTCCCAAGCGCTCGCGACCGCCGGACAGTCGTTCATAGCCCTCTCCTTCACCGAAGATGGAGCACGGCAGTTCGTGACGGCGCTCCGCGGCCTCGACGGAGATAACCCCGACACCCCGCAGAACGAGGGAGACCTCCTAGCCATCGTGCTCGACAATACCATCTACAGCGCCCCGCGGATCACAGCATCGATCAAGCAGGCCGCTGAACAAGGCTGGCGGCTGGTGAAGGACACAACAACGATCAGCGGCCGATTTACCAGGGATGAGGCGGCAAGGATCGCGATCGTCCTGCGCGCCGGGGCACTCCCCGTAGCGGTGGAAATCATCGAGGAGAACACGGTTGGCCCGACCCTGGGAAGAGATTCGATCCGACGAGGGATCCTCACCGTGGTCATTGGGTTCTTCATCATCCTTCTCTACATGCCGATCTACTACCGCGCCCTTGGCGTTGTCGCGGGTGTGGCGCTCATCCTCAACATGCTGATCATGTTCGCCGCACTGGTCCTGTTCCGGGCGACACTCACCCTGCCGGGGATCGCCGGGATCATCCTGACTATCGGGATGACCGTCGATGCAAATGTGATCATCTTCGAACGGATCAAGGAAGAACGGCGGAGTGGGAAGTCACCACTCGCCTCGGTGCGGGCCGGGTTTGGAAAGTCACTCTCCGCCCTGCTCGATGCTAATATCACCACGATACTCACCGCGTTCATCCTCCTCTTGGTGGGGACCGGCCCGATCCAGGGGTTTGCAATTACACTGGGGATCGGAGTGACAGGGAGCTTGTTCTGCGCGCTGGTAGCTAGCCGCTTGCTGCTGGAGAAAGGCGGTTTTGCCGAGCACATCCCGCTGAAAGCGGAAACGGCGTCGTAACGTAGAGGATCAGCTTTAATAGTGCATCGGCAGGACGAACGCCGCCGCGCTTGACCTCGAGATCGAGATCGATCCCTAGGTCGAGGGCGGCGGTCAGTCTTTGCGCCGAGTGGCCCTTCGCCTGTGCCGCGAGCCGGCGGACAATCCATGCCGACGACCCAAGGAGCGGGGCAATCTTCGCTTCTATGAGGCGGGAATCAAGGAGAATCCGCACCATCAGCAGACGCGTCAGGTGACGCACGATCCCGGCTATAATTCTTACCGGGTCCTCGTTCAGGGTAGAGAGGGCACGCAGAGATGCCTGCAGATCGCCCTCTCCGACACAATCCAGGAACGGGTAGATCGACTCTTCCCCGCCTGAAAAGACCAGTCTCCCGAACGCGCGGAGATCGACCACTCCGCCCTGAGAGAAAGAGTGTAGCTTCTGTGCTTCTTGCGAGAGGGCAAGAAGGTCTCCCCCCGTTCGTAAGAGCAGCCCTTTCACCCCTTGCGCATCGAGGCTAACCGCGCGCGCGGCAAGCAGCTCAGATGCAGCGCGTTCCAGATTCCTACCCTTAAGCGGGGGAAGGGCCTGCACACTCCCACACGCCCTCGCCGTCTTTATAAGCGGGCTCGTCCCCTTCAACCCCGGCGCCAGAAACGTGAGGTGTGTCCCCGGCGAAAGTTCCCGCTCGAGAAGAAGAGCGAACGGCTTTGCTTTGATCGCCCCGGTGCGGCGAACAACAAAGTGGCGGCTTGCAGCAAAGAGGGATGCAGTTTGGAGTTCCACCATCAATCCGGGAAGGTTGAGATCATCTCCGAACAGAGTGTGCCGTTCGGTCTTTGGCGCCTCTGCTAGGATCCTCGCGCAACGCGCAGCAAGCGCCTGTTCGCACCGGAACGGATCGCCGAAGATCAAGAGCGGTTGTAGTTCAGACATCTTTCCTCTCTAGTCTGGTAAGATGGTCAGAGCTTAATCGACCGAGCCGCTGTGCGTAACGGGGAACAGGGCGCAGTCTCCTAGGGTCACAAGCTACAACCAAAACAATGCACCAGAGTCTGCTCCAGGGCATCGCAAGAGCCTTAGCAGTTCGAGATAAATACATCACTTCTCTGAGGCTTGGTCAACTTCATCTTGCTGGGGCAAAAACCGGAACCATTCGGGATGAGCCCCTTTCAACTCGTCCAACAGTTCCCCGAACAGAGAGGGGGCGATCGGTGAGAGCTGATCCAGCATTCGCGCACAGACCTCACGGATCTCCCACTGCGCGCCACGGCTGATCCGGACGCGAAACAGGTGCAGCGCCTCGCGAAAGTTGAGGCTCATGATAAGCTCGGTCTCTGTAGCGTTGGGAAGGACGAACCGGCTGTCTTCTTTCGGAACTCCAAGCTCTCGCAAGGTGGTGTAGGCTTCGCGCGAGCTTGCTAGAAAGTTTTGGTAAACCCTGGAAGCTTCCTCGTTCTGAGCGATGGACAACGGAACGATGAATTCGGCCCCACCTTCAGAGACGTACCGCTGGCTCCGTTGGGAGAAGGAGCAGAGACGATGACGAACGAGCTGATGGCTACAAGTGCGGCTGATCCCGCCGATATAGAACGACGCCGTCGCGTGTTCGATCAAGGAGAGATGCCCCTCGCGCACACGGGCGCGGAGGAACTTAGCAGTATCCCCCATAGCACTGGCGTAACAGAGTCGGCCCGCGCGTTCCAACAGCTCCTCCGGGCCGGTCTGGTCCAGGCACTGCGTGGCTGCGATCAGTCTCACTTCCATAAATCCCCCTTTTGGCTTCGGCGAAATCTGAGCATCCGTGTATAATACCTCTATGGAGGAGAGACGGCCAACCTGGGACAACTACTTTATGCAACTGGCAGAGCTCGTTTCGTCGCGCTCCACCTGCCTGCGCCGTAAAGTGGGAGCGGTGATCGTCCGGGAGAAGCACATCCTCTCCACCGGCTACAACGGCGCTCCACGAGGCCTTCCGCACTGCCGGGAGACCGGCTGCCTCAGAGAAGAGAACAACGTACCCAGCGGTGAACGCCACGAACTATGCCGTGCCACCCACGCCGAGGCGAACGCACTTATCCAGGCGGCTCTGCACGGGGTCTCAACGGCAGGGGCGACGCTGTACTGTACAACGGCCCCATGTACGATCTGTGCCAAGATGTTGATCAACGCCGGCATCGAGCGGATAGTCTATAGAGAAGGGTATCCCGACAGACTGGGATTGGAAATGTCGGAGCAGATTGGCATAAGGATAGAGAGATGTCCCGCCCCTGATGATCAACGGCTGATACCTGCCGACACTATGGGTTCGGAGGGTCCGTGGGGTTCGTGGAGTTCATGGGGTTCATGGGGTTCATGGGGTTCATAGGGTTCGTGGGGTTCGTAGGGTTTGAAGAGCGGCAGGAGGTGCGCGTTGCAATTTGAGCGACGACGAGCTTCACTGGATTATCACGCCCGGGCGATACTTTGGAGTATACTCCT
>JAJOKK010000173.1:216-4973 GCA_021129875.1 Candidatus Bipolaricaulota bacterium | reverse complement strand
GTATACTCCTCTGGACATCGTATCGGAGGTCGCTGAGATGAACAACCTGCTGAAGGGAATCCCGTTTGCCCCATGCTTCGAGCCGACCAACCTTCCGCAGTTCATCGCCTGGCCGCATGCTCTACTCTGCGCTCCGGCAGACCCCGAGTACGGGGTGACTCACCGCGACTCGTACTGCCGCGGGGTCTTCAATATACCGATCAGGGAAGAGGGGAGTCCTGATTCATGCGCCTCATGAGACGGTTGCTTATTGTATTCGCCGCTATCGTTGCCCTGGCCTTTTCAGCGACAGCGTTCGCCCAGGACGAGATCGTCTCTGTCTCGGTCTTCCCCCCTAGTCTCACCGCCGCTCCCGGTGAAACGGTCTGGCTGAAGGTAACGGCGGATATAGCTACCGGTTGGCACATCAATGCGCATCTTCCCATGGACGAACTGCGGATCCCGACTGAAATCGTCCTCGAGATGGGCGACGGGTTGAGCTACGGAGAGATCATCTATCCCCAGCCAAAGAGCATCATGGTCTCCTTCTCCGAGACACCCCTCCTCCTTTATTACGAGGAGATCGCCATCCATATCCCGATTCACGTCGATAGCGCCGCCCTCTCCGGGCCCCGGACAATCCGCGGAGTATTGCACTATCAGGCGTGCAGCGATGAGATCTGCCTCCCTCCGACGGAGGTCGAGTTTGAAGCGATGTTGACGGTCGAGGGGGCGCCTATTGTGAGCGCCGCTCCCTCTGTGGAGGCGCCCCCCCCAACACCGGGATTGACGGAAAACAGGGTCGCCCGCTGGCTCGGAGAGCGTGGCCTTCCGATCACTCTCGCCATTCTCTTCCTCATCGGCCTTGCGCTGAACCTAACACCGTGTGCCTACCCGATGATCCCGATCACAATCGGGTATTTCTCCCGCCAGCAAGGCAAACGGGCACTGCGTGTTCTCCCGTCAGCGGTCGCCTATCAGGGGGGGATCGCGGTCGTCTATTCCCTCCTCGGTCTGGTCGCCGCTCTCACCGGACAGCTGTTTGGGGCGATCTTTCAGCGCCCCTCGGCTCTGATCGGGCTCGCCGCGCTCATTCTAGCCCTCTCTCTTAGCCTGTTCGGTCTCTATCACGTTCGCCTGCCCTTTTTTATCACCCGGCGCCTCTCCGCCCGTTCACAGGGCAAGGCCCTGGGAGCGTTCGGTATGGGGATGGTGGCGGGAATCTCCGCCGCCCCATGCGTCGCCCCGGTAACGATCGCCCTCCTCGCCTTTGTTGGTTCGGTCGGCGATCCAGGGCTTGGATTCCTCCTGTTCCTCTTCCTCTCTCTCGGACTGGGGGCACCTTATCTATTTCTCGCTCTGATGGTCGGACGGCTGAAGAAGATGCCACGCGCCGGGGAGTGGATGCTCTGGGTCGAGCGGCTCTTCGCGACGATCCTCCTCGGGCTCGCTCTCTATATCGTCTCCCCTCTACTCCCGTCGATGGTAACCCGCGCTCTCGCCATCGGACTCACCGCCGGTGGGGGGATCTACCTCGGCTGGTTCGCGGTAAATATCGCCGAAGGGCGTGCCTTCCGTATCTTTAGGCGTACGGCCGGGATCGTCGCCCTCACCGCTGCGGTCGGCATCCTGTTCCTTGGCGGGGGAGAGCGGGCGACGATCCCGTGGGTGCCCTACACTGCCGGAGCGGTCGAAGCGGCAACAGCAGAGGGGCAAGGTGTTCTCCTCTATTTTGGCGCTGATTGGTGCGCTCCGTGCCGCAAGCTCGATGCAACAACGTTCGCCGATCCAGCAGTGATCGAAGCCTCCTCCCGGTTAGCGAGGATCAAGGTCGATCTGACAGTCGCCTCGTCCCCGACCGAGGAGGCGGCGCGGAAACGGTTCGGCGTATTCGGTGTCCCGACAATCATCATAATCGATTCCGCCGGCGCCGAAGTGGTGCGTAAAGCCGGCTTCGTCGGTACGCAGACCCTCCTTCAGATGATCGCTGCAGCAGAAGACTGAGCCGGACCAGTGCAACGCAGCTGAGTGCTTTCTTGATGTAACTGCTTGCTTTATACAATCAAGGTCCCTGAAAGAACAGCAGGCCTTCTGCTGTCATCCAGCTTTTACAGTCAGCTCCACCTTGCACCCATCCGCGCAAGTAGGTATAAGTAACCTGCGGGGTATAATTACCCCAACAGCTGCAAGCAATCTATCTGGAAGGTGATCGATATAGCATTCTGTGGCGGCGTGGAACTTAGAGAAGCCTATCGACAGGCACAAGCCGACGGCTACGCGCTCATGGCGAACAACATCGCCGAGACGAACATCCTCGTCGGTCTCCTTGAAGGGTATACAGAGCGTCGCTCCGATCTTGTCGTTCAGATCAGCGCCGGAGGGGCAAAATTCGCCGGAGGCGGGGATAAGCTCGCCGGCCTGCGCGTCCTCTCCTATCAGGTGCGCGAACTAGGAGAGCGATACCCGATTAATGTCTTCCTGAACCTCGATCACTTCACGGTCAAGGAGATGGACCTGATCGCTGAGGTGATCGAGAACAGGCTCGTCTCATCGATCATGATCGACGCATCCAAGGAAGATTTCGAGGAGAACGTGCGCATCAGCCGCGAGGTCGTCAGGATGGCGGAAGGGAGCGGGGTCCTGATTGAGGCAGAGCTAGGAAAGATCAAGGGAGTGGAAGATGAGATCTCCTCAGATGAGGCGTTCTACACCGACCCTGAGGAAGCGGTCGAGTTCTGTAAACGGACCGGAGCAGACCTCCTAGCTATCTCGGTAGGGACAGAACACGGAGTCTCCAAGGGTCGCGACGTTATCCTCCGCACCGACATCGCCGCGCAGATACACGATCGCCTGCTTAAGGCAGGCCTGTCCATCCCGCTCGTCCTCCACGGAACCTCCGGCCTCCTCGCTGCGCAGATCAGTGAGATGATCCGCTACGGGATCTGTAAACTGAACAAGGACACGCGCTACCAGTACGAGTACGCGCGCGCAGCCTACGACTTCTACACCGCTCACGCCGACTCGATCGTCCCGCCGGCAGGGGGGGAGGCCGACACGACCGGGCTCTTCTCGGGGAGTGACTGGTCGCCTAACAAAGACAACTTCGACCCTCGCGTGGTAGGACGCGCAGTACGGGCGCAGATCCGTCGAGTAGCGACCGAACTGATCGATCAGGCCGGAAGCGGTGGGCACACATTATTCAAGGGGAGTTAATATGCAACGAGTAGGCATCCTGACCGGCGGCGGGGACTCGCCCGGGATCAACGCAGCGATCCGTGCGGTCGTCCGCTTCGGGTACCGGCACGACGTATCAACAATCGGTTTTCTGGAGGGGTGGCAGGGGCCGATTGAGGGTCTGACCCGCCCGTTGGGACCGGACGACATCTCAGGGATACTGCACATCGGCGGCACAATCCTCGGCAGTTCGCGGACGAATCCATTCAAGATCGAGGGCGGGGTGGAGCGGATCCTTGGAACCCTTGAGCGAAACGCGATCGACTTCCTGGTCGCGATCGGCGGGGACGACACCCTGGGCGTGGCCCACCGCCTTGCCGAACACGGGGTGAAGGCGATCGGGATACCTCAGACGATCGACAATGACATCGGGATGACAGATTATGCGATCGGCTTCTCCTCCGCATTGGATGTGATCACCGACGCGCTCGACCGGCTGCACACCACCGCCTTCTCCCACCACCGCGTCCTCGTCCTTGAAGTTATGGGACGGGACGCCGGCTGGCTGAGCCTGATGGGCGGGACCGCCGGGGGGGCCGATATCATCCTCATCCCCGAGAAAGCATTCAAGATCGAAAGGATCCACCGGCAGATCCTCCACCGACAGGCGCGCAAGAAGCACTTCAGCATCATCATCGTCGCCGAAGGAGCGCAGCCGGAAGGATTGGACGGCCAAGTCCTTGCCGAAGCCGAGATCGACGCATTCGGCCACGTTCGTCTGGGAGGGGTGGGGCAGTACCTCGCCAATCAACTCGCAGAGCGGATGGAGATTCCGGTCCGGGTGACCAACCTTGCTTATCTGCAGCGCGGAGGGAGCCCGTCTCCATTCGACCGCATCCTCGCAACAAGGTTCGGCGTCGCCGCGATCGAGTTCGCCCTCGAAGGGCGGTTCGACGTAATGACAGCGATACACGGGACGAAGATCGAACCGGTGCGCCTAGAGGAGGCGCTGAACACCTCCCGTCTTGTCGATTCCGGTCTCCTCTACCTGGTCGACCTGTTCGATTAGGTCCCCGTTATGGGAAGACCAAGCATGAAAGTCTGCCCATGAAATTTACGGCTGCGAATATATCCGGCCGCGAGGAGCCCGTCCGTCAAACCAACTTACAACTCTAGTCCCAAATGATCATACTATCTCCATCTGATAGAGTGGGAGGTGCTTGTGATGGCATACAACTTTCTAGCATACGATGAGCAACAGTTGTATTTACTTCCGGTATCGATTAGGGACTGGGTACAGGACGACAGCCTGGCACGGTTTGTGGGAGAAACAGTAGACCTGTTGGACAGTCAGGGGCAGCTGAACGGATTCTACAAGCGCTACCGCAGAGACGGGTGGGGACATCCGGCGTACCATCCGCGGATGCTGGTGAAGGTACTGCTGTACGGGTACTGCATGGGAGTGACGAGTTCTCGGAAGCTGGCAGCAGGATGTGATAACGAAGTAGCGCTGAGATACCTGACCGCAAACCAACAGCCGAACTTTCGGACGATCTCGGACTTTCGCAAGGATCATCTTTCAACATTGGACGAACTATTTGTTG
>JAJOKK010000173.1:0-206 GCA_021129875.1 Candidatus Bipolaricaulota bacterium | reverse complement strand
GACGGAAGGTAGCAGGGAATGCGGCATTGGACCAGAATCGGGACGAGGAATGGTTAAAAAAGGAGGTAGGCAAGCTACTGGCAGAGGCAGAGCGAGTGGATGCTGAGGAGGACGCGAAGCATGGGAAGGAGCAACGAGGAGACGAATTACCACTGGGGCTGCGAACGCAGGAAGAACGGAAGAAGCGGTTGGAGGCAGCGTTAAAG
>JAJOKK010000065.1 GCA_021129875.1 Candidatus Bipolaricaulota bacterium | reverse complement strand
CATCATCTCCTTGCCATTTAATACTCTTCTGGAATCGCTTATTGGACAGCCTGATATGGGTTCGCTACGGAAACTGTGGATGAGAAGGGCAAAATCAAGAAGAAGCATGAAACGTATCTTGCTTTGTTTGAGAAGCTTAGCAGTATCGCGCATCCTGAGCGATTTCTGAAGGAAGGAGTAACGCTAGAAAAGCTGGAGAACACCTACCCTAAGGTCGGATCTTTATTCTTAAGATTTCTCTGTAAGCATTTGGTAAACCCATACTGGCTGAAATGTGGCCTGCCCTGCACAGTAATTGTGCCAGGCAGGCCTAGAATTACGGATTGACACTGATATACACAGATCAGAGAATAGAGAGAATCCCCCGTCGCTCCGGCCTCTTGGCCGGCATTCCAGCAATAATTCGTGTGTGTCTGTCGACAGCCGTGGTTTGTTCCTCCCTCGGACGCGGTTCAGGGATGGATTTACTGAATACGGGCGTATGTACGGCGTAGAAGAAGCGGCTAGAATTACGCTAAACTTGCATCTGGTATAGAATTTCAGTAAAGTTAGACTTTGTAACCAACACGGAAAGGACGAGTAATTTATGGAGCGGATCGAACGTACGTTCATCGAAGATGAGATGCAGCAGTCTTACATCAATTACGCGATGAGCGTCATCCGCGGTCGGGCGATTCCCGACGTGCGGGATGGGCTTAAACCGGTGCAACGGCGGATACTCTACGGGGTGCGTGAACTCGGCCTAACATCGGGAAAACCGCACAAGAAAGCGGCGCGTATCGTCGGGGAAGTTATGGGAAAATTCCACCCCCACGGCGATATGGCCATCTACGATACGATGGTTAACATGGCCCAGCCCTTCTCCTACCGCTACCCCTTGATCGACGGACAGGGAAATTTTGGCTCGATCGACGGGGATCCAGCGGCGGCGATGAGGTATACCGAGGCCAGGCTTTCACCGATCGCTGTCGAGTTCCTTGAGGAGCTGGGCGAAAAGACGGTCGATTGGGCGCCGAACTTCGACGACTCGCTGCAAGAGCCGGTCGTCCTCCCGGCGAAGGTCCCCAACCTGTTGATGAACGGGGCGTGGGGGATCTCGGTCGGAATGACGACCCAGATTCCACCGCATAACCTGGGCGAACTGATCGATGGGATCATCCTGCTGATGGACGACCCGCATGCTTCGGCAAAGGACCTAATGGCCCGCATCCCGGGCCCGGATTTCCCTACCGGGGGGATGATCATGGGACGGGGCGGGATCGAAGAGGTGTACCGCACCGGCTCGGGGAAGATGAGCGTCCGCGGGAAAGCGACTATCGAGGACAACCGGATTATCATCAGCGAGATCCCATATCTGATAAAAAAAGCAACGATTGTGGAATCGATCGCCGGCAAGGTGCATGGCGGACAGATCGATGGGATCTCTGATCTACGCGATGAGTCCGATCGTGAAGGGATGCGGATCGTAATCGACCTGAAGCGCTCGGCAAACCCGAACGTCGTTCTGAATCAACTCTTCAAGTTTACCCCGCTCGAACGGACCTTTGCCGCCTCCTTCCTCGTCATCATCGATGGGAACCCGCGAACCCTCTCACTTAAAGAGATTCTGAACTGTTTCATCGACTTTCGTCGCGAGGTGGTGCGCCGGAGGATAGAGCACCGGTTGGATGTCGCCCGTAAGCGGGCCCACATCCTGGACGGGTATCGCACCGCCCTTGCAAGCATTGAACGGGTGATCGAGATCATCCGTTCGGCCAAGGATACGGCGGCAGCAACGATGCACCTCAAAGAAGAGCTGGCCCTTTCAGACGAACAGACAGACGCGATCCTGAAGATGCGTCTGGCCCAATTGACCTCGCTTGAGGGGGAGAAGATTACAGCGGAGTACGAGGAGAAGATCGCGGCGATTACGGAATACGAGCATGTTCTCGCCAGCGAGATCCTGCTCGACGAGACGATCAAGAGAGAGTTACGCGAGATCTCGGAGAAATATGTGAGTGAGCGGCGGACCATGATCACCGATGAGGACGGCAATGTTGACTTCAATAGCCTTATTCCCGACTACGATCTGATGGTGACGCTCACCCAGCGCGGCTACGTCAACGCCCCGCGGGAGATCGAGTTTCGCAGCCAGGGTCGCGGCGGCAAGGGGGTTATCGGGCAGCGGATCAAGGACGAGGACTACGTCCGCACCACAACGCTGGCCAATGCCCGCGATGAGATCCTCTTCTTCTCCGATCAGCGGCGGGTCTACCGTACGCAAGGGCACCGGCTCCCATCGATGAAGCGTGATGCAGTGGGGAAGAATTTGCGCACTGTGGTCGCACTCGAACAGGACGAGATCGTACGGGCGATCCTTCCGGTCCGCGACTTCAACGAGATCGGGGAGCAGCTCTGCCTGATGGCGACCCAGAACGGGATCGTCAACCGGAACCATCTCTCAGACTACTCGAACGTTCACGCAGGCGGGATCATCGCTATGAACGCCGATGAGGACGATTTGTTGGTCGATGTCCACGATACCTCCGGCGAGGGAGAGCTTCTCCTTACGACATATGAGGGGAAGGCGATCCGCTTCCGCGAGAAGGATGTGCGTCTGACCAGGCGGCCGTCGCGTGGGGTGATCGGGATCCGGCTCGAAGAGGGTGATCGGGTGATCGGAATGGCTGCGATCGAGCGGGATATTACCATGGACAAGAAGCTGCTCATGGTCACCGAACGCGGCTACGGCAAGCGCGTCTCCCTTGTTGACTTCCCTTTACAAGGGCGCGGGGGCAAAGGCGTCTTAGGGATCAGACTCGACCGTGATTCCGGCCCGCTCGTCTCGATCAAGGTCGTCTCCGGGCAGGATGAGATCATCATCATCACTGAACAGAAGGTGATCCGCATCCTGGCAGACGAGATCAATACCTACGGCCGCTACGCGCGAGGGGTGAAGCTGATCGACCTTGACCCCGAGGACCGTATCGTATCCGTCGTTCACATATAGGAGCTCGTAATGGCTGATGAGATCACCGGAATAGTCGATCGGTTGGAGGAGGGGATCGATACCCTGGTCCCACGCGATGACCTGATTGCGAAACTCGCCCGCTCTCAGGATGGAGGAGAGCCGCTCCGGGTCAAACTGGGGATCGACCCTTCGGCCCCGCACCTCACCCTGGGGCACTCCGTCCCGTTGCGCAAGATGCGTCAGTTTCAGAACCTTGGCCACACCGGCGTCCTTGTCGTCGGTGATTTCACCCGTCTGATCGGCGACCCTTCCGGGCGTTCCTCCACCCGCAGCCTGATGAGCGAGGAAGAGATCCACAATAACATGGAGACCTACCAAGAGCAGGCGTTCAAGATCCTCGATCGAGAGAGGACGGAGATCAGGTACAACTCGGAATGGCTAGGCGCGCTCTCCTTTGGCGATCTGCTCGGGCTCACCTCTAAGTACACCGTCGCCCGCATGCTCGAGCGGGATGACTTTGCCAAGCGGTACGCCGAAGGACAGCCGATCAGCATCCTCGAACTTCTCTACCCGCTGGCTCAAGGCTACGACTCGGTGGCGATCCGTGCGGACGTCGAGCTTGGTGGAGGCGATCAGCTGTTCAACCTCCTTGTCGGGCGCGCCATCCAGCGCGAGTACGGGCAGGAACCACAGGTGGTGATGACCGTTCCGCTATTGATCGGGGTCGACGGAGAGCGGGCGATGGGCCAGACGGCCGGAAACTACGTGGGAATCAGCGAGTCGCCCCGTGAGATGTTCGGTAAGATCCTATCGATCCCTGATCATCTGATCGACGATTATTTCCTGCGTCTCACCGACAGCGAGCCAAGATCGATTACCGACCTTGCGCCGCGCGACGCCAAACGCGCATTGGCACGGGAGATCATCACGATCTACCATGGGAAGAAGGCCGCTGAGGCCGCGCAGGAAGAATTCGACCGTGTGCACATCCGCCACGAGTGCCCTCAGGAGGTCCTGCAGGTCCTGATCGACCGCAATCTGCTCAAGGAGGACGGGACGATCTGGGTGATCGATCTGCTAGAGGCTGCAGGGATGGTGAGGAGTCGAGGGGAGGCCAAGCGCCTGATCGCGCAAGGCGGGGTACGGATCGGCAACGAGCGGATCGCGTCGCCCGACCTCGACCTCCCGTTCGAACCGCCGCTGCTGATCCAGGTAGGGAAACGCTCGTTCGCCGAAGCGATCTGAATGCGGACCCCATTTGAAGTGGGCCGCACCCGGCTACAGTAAACAAGGAGGTGGAAGAATGAGAAAAGGAATAAACCTGCAGAAATGGATCCTGCTCGCCGGCCTTGTTATCGCTGTTGTCGTAGCATACCTGGTCTTCCTGCACCCCTTTCCGGAGGTGGCGAGCAGGACAGAGACCTTCTTTGGGATGGAAGTATCGGTGCGCGCCCGCGGTAGAAGGGCGGAGGTTGCGATCGCGTCTGCATTCATCGCGGTGGAGCGTGTCTTCCACACGATGAGCAGGTTCCGAGAGGGTAGCGACGTGTGGAGGGTAAACACGAGCGTGCCCGGACAGATGGTCCGGGTGAGCGAGAGCACCTTCGATCTCATATGCAGGTCGACCCTCATCTCCGAGAAGACCGACGGCGCGTTCGACATCACCATCCTCCCGTTGATGGATCTATGGCGATCGGCACGGCAGCAGCACGCACTCCCGCCCGCCGAGGCCGTAGAGGCTGCGCGCGCCCGCGTTAATTGGCAGGGCATCCTGCTCGACGCCGACGAGTTCACGGTCGGACTGCAAAAGGCAGGTATGGGGATAGATCTGGGCGGGATCGCCAAGGGCTATGCGGTCGACGCAGCGATCGCCGCGTTGGCGAAGTACGGTATCAACGAAGCGATGGTCGATATTGGTGGGGACCTCTATCTGCTCGGCGTACCGCGCGGAGAAGAATGGTGGCGGATTGGAATCGAGGACCCTCGCAGGGTCGGAGTGGTCTTTGCCCACCTCTACCTGCGCGACGAGGCAGTGGTGACATCCGGCGACTACCGCTGGTATTTTATCATCGACGAACAACGATTTCATCATATCATCGATCCTTATACTGGCTTTCCGGTGGAGCGGATGCAGAGCGTCACCATTGTTGCGCCGAACGCCACGCTGGCCGATGGGCTCTCCACCGCGGTCTTTGTCCTCGGGTCTGAAGCAGGGATCAGGTTGGTCGAGGGGTTGGAAGGGGTCGATGCGGTCATCGTAAGCGAGGATGCAGACGGCAACCGCGTGATCTCGATCTCGAGCGGTCTAAAAGACCAGATAACGCTCCTTGAGGATCCACCCATTGCCCCAGCGCCCGATGAAGAACCGATAACCGAGCCCGCACACCGTGACTACCTGCGTGCGTTCCTGGTCGACACAGGCCTGACCTTCACCGCGGCGGTGAAGGATGACTTCAGCTACTATGCGCTCTACGATGACGCAGGTCTCCTTCAGGGGTTTGTCCTTTTCGCTACGGAAGAAGGCTGGGGCGGACCGATCGACCTGTTCGTTCAGACCGACCTCGCGGGAACGATCGAGCGCGTCTACGTGTGGCGGCACGAAGAGACCCCGATCTTCGTGATGGACCTGGACGCCTTCCTCAAGACGTTCACCGCTCACCCGGCGACGGCTCAGCTTATCTGGCAGGAGGACCTGCACGGACTGACCGGGGCGACGGTAACTGCCGAGGCGATCATCGCCGCGGTCCAGCGGGTCGGCTCACTGGCCCAAACCAAGGGGCTGTTTATCCCTCCGGGAGGTGGCCAGGAATAGAGAGAGGGTATGTGTCGTCGATAGCGAGTGCCAAGTAGTCAGGAGTCTGGATAAGGAGGGAGCGGATGCCCTGGGAGCAGATCGGATTTGCCTTCCTATTCGGCACGGTGAGCAGCGTTGGTATTTGTCTTGTCTCCTGCACCCCGATCATCCTTGCCTATCTCCTCTCCACCGAGCGGTCGTCGAAGCGATTCGTCGGCGGACTGGTCCTCTTCATCCTCGCCCGCGCCGCTGTTTTCATCGGGGCGACCGTCCTGATCTTCCTCCTCGGTCGGCTCGCCCTCGACTTCATCGAGGAGTATGCAACGATCCTCCACATCACCGGGGGATTGGTCATATCGGCCGCCGGGGCGCTGATCTTCTTCGATCTGGGGAAGAAGATCCGTTTCTTCCGTGCCAAGTCGAAAACACTCCTCGTGCTGGCCTTCCTCTTCGGGATAAAGCCCTGTCTTCCGCACATCGCCATCTGGGGGTATATACTGGTCGTCGCCGGAAGGGCGCTCCCCGGTGGGGATGGGGGGATGACAGGAGCTGTGCTCTGGGCAGCCGTGTTGAGAGCAGCGGCTATTGCCATATCCTTCTCAGTAGGAGAGAATATTGTACCGGTGGTATTGGGCCTGCTCGGGGGGAGGACGACGCGTTACCTGCGCGGCAAGGGATTCCGCATCGCCACCAAGGTCGCCGGCGCGGTGCTCTTTCTGCTCGGGATCGTCTTCGCCCTCTACGAGATGGTAGCGCCGATCATCGCCCGCGCCTTCGCCTGATCAACCGGCTGCGCGGGCGGGCGAAGAGGTTGCCCGGAGGTCATCATGAAGATCGAGAAGCACGGTAAGTTAGTAGCGGTGCTGAGCCTGTTTGCGCTGATCGCCGTGCTCATCATTGCAGTATTCAGCCGGCTCGATGATCAGCACAGCGGGCACGGAGCGCCGCCCCCACTTCCGGCACGGAACGGTGATGTGGTCCGTTTCGGTGATATTGCAGTCTGTCTTAATATCCGCGAGATACGCTTTCGCGGCGAAGTCCGTCAGGCCGAAGGGTCAGTCTGGCTTCTCCTTCACCTCGCCGGCTACCAATGGCTGGAAGAGACGGCGGCGATCGTTTCATCCGCCCGCTTACTCGATCTGCAGAAGGCGATCGCCCTGCTCGACTGGAAGCTGTGGGATCAGTTGTGGCAGGGCAAAGATTGTGGCGAAGGGGTAGAGGTACGCATCGGCTGGGGTGGAGATAAGATTGCCGCCAACGACTTGATAGACACGGAACAGCGCCTGGATATCAGTGATTTAGTATATTTGGGCTCACCGTTCTTCGATGCGCTCTTCCTCACTCGTTGCAAGCGGACAATGTTCTGCCTCGCTCTGAAACGTCGAGACCTGTGTCCGCTACACATTCTGCACGAGACGATAGAAGCGAAATTAGTACGGGAATGTGGGCAGCGCGGCTATCTCCTGAACTATGAACGGCTCCCCGTAGCCGGAACTGCGGTTACGGTAAGTATCAGGGTCCCTTATCCGGCACGAGGTGATGAGGATGATACAGGCCGTGGCTAGCCTATTTCTCCTCGGATTTTCCGCTGCCTTCGGACCGTGCATCGCGCACTGCTCACTGCTGATCCTGCCGCACATCGCTGGGACTGCGAGAGGGTGGAAAGAGGGGCTGAGAGCGATACTCGTATTCTTATTCGTGCGTATGGCGATCTACGGGGTGATGGGGCTCTTAGCTGGCCTGTTGGGGCGAATCTTCATTGAGCAGCTGCTGCAATTTGAGCGCTCGATCATGATCATCGGCGGGCTCGTTGTCACTTCCATCGGTCTTTATATCATCTTTTGGAGGAAGAGATCAGGCCATTGTCGAGCCGGCTCTCGCCGATCTGTTCCCGGCGGGGCCAATGGGGCAGCGATATTAGGGCTCTGCACGGGGATACTCCCCTGCCTGCCGCTCCTCGGGGCGATCACCTACATCGCCCTTCATGCGCAATACCCGTGGCAGGGCGCACTCTACGGACTGGCCTTCGGTATGGGAAAGCTCATCTCACCGTTGATCCCACTGGGGATGATGGCCGCTACCGCACCGGTGTTGCTCGCCCGCTACAGCCGAGTATTGAGTGGTTTCGCCAAACTTTGCGGCATCGTGCTCTTTTTTATCGGAGCGAGATTGGTGATTATTAATCTATTCTGATGCGAAAACAGGCCGGGCTCGCCCCTGGTCAACAAAGTGGACTGATCTGAGGACGCCGCACTTGCGGGGCCCCGAAAATATAGGGCGAGGTGATTGCGATGCACGTATGGTTGAGAAAACGGGGAATATTGGTAGCAGTGCTGCTTCTCGTTATCGCTGCGGCCGGATGGATCGCGAGTGAGGTCTTCGTTGCCAACCAAGTCGGAGAAGAAGAGGTCCCCAGCGACGCGGTGATCAGGCTTCCTCCCCCCCGCCATGCAGGGGAGATGTCGGTCGAAGAGGCGATCTTCAGGCGACGATCGATACGTCGATTCACTGATGATCCGCTCACCCTGGCGCAGGTCTCGCAGCTTTTGTGGGCGGCGGGCGGGAAGACAATCGATGGGGTGACCGGGGCGACCCGCTCTTTTCCGTCGGCCGGGGGGCTCTATCCGTTCGATATATACCTTGTTGCCGGAAACGTTACCGGTCTTGCCGCCGGGATCTACGGTTTTCAGTGGCGGGACCACTCCCTCATCCTAGTGAAAGAGGGTGATTTTCGCGCTGAGCTGATGGCCGCCTCCCTCCGGCAGGGTTTTGTCGCCCAGGCAGCGGTGAGTATAATCTGGGTCGGTGATTTTGATCGCGTCCGCCGACGGTACGGTCCACGGGGCGTCAATCGCTATATCTCAATGGATGTGGGCGGCGCCGGACAGAACGTACATCTGCAGGCCGAGGCATTGGGCCTGGGCACGGTGATCGTCGGCGCCTTCCGCGACACGATGGTGCAGGAGATCCTGGGGACCGATCTTGTTCCCTTGTACATCATGCCGGTGGGCAAAGGAAGTAGATGATGAGGCAGATTATGAAACCGATGAGGAAGCGGTACGGTGTAGCCGTCTTTATCGGCCGTTAGATCAGGGGATCCGGCGTATGGTGTCGGTACTGCAAGGACTGGATCGCAGGAAGGGCACCGTGACCGATCGTCGGTAGTCGATGATCGCAAGGAAGGGGGTATGATATGGACAAGCTCAAGAAGAGAGCGCTGCAGATAGCCTTTGTCTTGCTCGCTGTTGGCCTGATCATCGGCTTCTCCCTTGGCGGGATATGGCCGGGTGATCTTAATCTGCGCTTGCGCCAGCCGGTCGCGCCGGTGCAACCAGTACAGCCGGTTGAACCGGTACAGCCGGTTGAACCGGTGCCGCCGCAACAAGAAGAGAGAGAAGAAGAAGCGAGAGAAGTGGAGGACGAGATAGTAATCGTCGATGGACTACGCAAAGCGATGTTCTGGCAGGATATCGGCGGAGGGCGTGTGCGTTGTGAGATCTGCCTCCACCTCTGCGTAATCCCGCTCGGAAGACGCGGTCTCTGTCGGGTGCGGGAGAACATTGACGGCAGGCTGTTCAGCCTGGTCCATTCCCGTCCATCAGCGGCGATGATCGATCCGATCGAGAAGGAGCCGCAGCTCCACCACCGGCCAGGGACGGAAATCCTCTGCATCGGGACAGTAGGATGCAACTTTACCTGTAAACACTGCCAAAACTGGACCCTGTCACAGGCAAGCCCTACTGATCGGCGGGTCTTTGATCTCCCCCCGGCAAGGCTGGTCGAACTGGCGATCGAGCACGGTGTTACAGCGATCTCGTTCACCTATAACGACCCGATCGTCCTGTTCGAATATGTTTACGACACCGCTCGGCTAGCATATGCTGCCGGGGTCGGCCTCATCTGGCATACGAACGCCGCGATCAAACCTGAGCCGCTTCGGAGGCTTCTCCCGTACACCACAGCGATGACCGTCGATCTCAAAGGTTTCTGCGAAGAGATCTATCGCGAGATCTTCGGCGGGGACCTCCCTACTGTCCTTAACGCGCTTAAGATCATCCGCGAAGAGGGAGTATGGGTGGAGATCGTCAACCTCGTCATCCCCACCATCAACGACTCTCCAGACGAGATTCGGGCGATGAGCGAGTGGATAGTGGAGCACCTCGGACCGGATGTCCCGGTGCATTTCTCCCGTTTTCACCCAGCCTTCAAGCTGACCCACCTGCCGCCGACCCCGATTGAGACGTTGGAGACTGCGCATCGGATTGCCAGGGAAGCGGGAATAAACTTCGTCACCATCGGGAACGTCCCCGGGCACCGCTATAATTCTACGTTCTGTCCCGATACTGGTGATCGGCTGATCCGTCGCGTTCATTTCCGGGTGCTGTACAACAAGATCGAGGTCTGTCCCGAAACAGGTATAGGTAGATCCCCGTTCTCCGGTCGCGTGATACCCGGGATCTGGCAGTGAACAAACGGATCGTCTTCGCCGCGGCCATCAGCGGCCTGTGCGGCATGGTGCTGCAGATACTCCTACTGCGCGAAGCACTGGCTGTCTTTCACGGGAACGATCTGTCCGTGGGGATCCTCCTCGCCAATTGGCTCGTCCTCGAGGCGGCAGGCGCGTTCTTTATCGGCAAAAGGATCGAACACGCGCGCCGTAAAGTGGGCACGTTCATCGTGCTGTCACTCCTGTTCGCTCTCTGCGCTCCGCTCGCTCTCTACCTGACGCGAATCGTACGAGATGTCATCGGGGTGATGCCTGGCGTGGGGGTGGGGGTGTTTTCAATCTTCTATTCCTCTCTCCTGATCCTTCTGCTGCCGAGCAGCCTGCACGGCGCTCTCTTCGTCTTTGCCTGTCGTATGCGGGCTCAAGTTTCTGCTGCGCGCCCTACCGGTACCGGTGAGCAGCGCGCCACGTCGATCGGCAGGATCTACGGTTGGGAGACGGTCGGTCATATCGTCGGCGCAGTAATCGTCACCTTTCTCCTCATCCCGCACATCAACCCGTTTGCGATCTCCTTTATCGTCGGCGCCCTCCTCTTCGCGGCATCGCTTCTATTGATCGTCGTCAATAAAGAGGGGAGGAGGCCCAGTATCAAGGGCCTTGGTGCGCTCGCCGCGCTTCTCGGGCTGTTTATCTACTTGTTTGCCGCGGGGTGGGATGACCGGTTGCATCATCTCTCCGTGGCAAGAGCATGGCCGGGACAGGAGGTGGTCCACCACCAGCATTCGATCTACGGACACATCGCGGTGATCGAGCGCCAAGGCGAGTACACCTTCCTCGCCGATGGGATTCCAGCCTTCACCACCCCCACCCCGGATATCGTCTGGGTGGAAGAGTTCGTCCACCTGCCGATGCTGGCGCACCCCCAACCGGAGAACGTGGCCGTATTAAGCGGCGGGGCTGGCGGGGTGTTGAGCGAGATACTCAAACACCCGACGGTCAAACAGGTCGATTATACGGAGATCGACCCCCTGTTGATCGAGCTGGTGCGAAAATTTTCCACCCCGCTCACCGACGCGGAGCTCGCTGATCCGCGCGTGAATACGTTCTACATCGACGGCCGCCGGTTCCTCACCGCAACTCGGCAGCACTACGATCTGATCTTCGTCGGCATCCGCAATCCAAAGAACCTGGCCGCGAACAGGCTGTTCACAGAGGAATTCTTCACAATCGCGAAAGAGCGTCTGCGTGAAGGGGGGATCCTGGTCGTCACCCTGCCGGGATCCCTAACCTATCTGAGCCACGAGCTGCGCAACCTGAACGCGGTTGTCATCAACACGCTTAAGAGCAGCTTTCCGTATCTGCACATAATCCCCGGGTATTTTAATATTTTTTTAGCCTCGAATACTGCCGCTGTTACGCAGATCAATCCCGACCTGTTATATACGCGGCTGTATGAGCGCGAACTCTCCTTGCGCCTGCTCTCCCACTTTCACATCGAGCTACGGCTGGCAGAGCGGTGGCTCGACTGGTTCCAAGAATCGATCTATGGAGCGACGCAGCGGATCAACCACGACCACCGGCCGCTGGGTTTCTTCTATAGCCTAGCCTATTGGAATGCGATGTTCTCGCCTGCACTGCGCGGTTTCTTCACTGGCTTAGAAGGGCTCAACCTGACTGCATTCGCCGTTCTGTTTATTGTGCTCACCGGGTTAACCATAGTCGCGCGGCTGAAGATCGTTTCGCTGCATCGCGCAAGCGTTCCGTTCTCTATTGGCACGACCGGGTTTGCCGGGATGGTCTTCGACCTTCTCCTCATCTTCTCATTCCAGACTCTGTTTGGGTTTGTCGCGCACTGGATCGGGATCCTGATCGCTTCGTTCATGCTCGGTGTTGCTGCAGGCGGGTTCGTCATGACTGCGCGCTTAAGCCGCATTCGAAACGCGCGGGCGCTGTTCATCCGCCTGGAGATGGCGGTCGGCCTGTTTGCGATCCTCCTTCCGTGGGCCGTCCTCTCTGTCGCCCCCCACCTTGGACATCCGGTCGTCTTCATTCTAGGACAGGGGCTCTTTCTCCTGCTCGCGGTCCTGTCGGGCGCACTCGTCGGGGTGAAGTTCCCCCTGGCCAGCAAGATGCACCTAGCCGACTCGTCGAGTGGCTCACCGAATGGCGCGCCGAACCTGAGTAAGACGGTCGGACTACTCTACGGTACCGATCTGCTCGGTGGCTGGACCGGAGGGATCGCCGCCGGGGTGGTACTCCTCCCCGTTCTGGGGCTTTGGGGGACCTTGCTGGTGGTCGTCATGGCCAAGGCGAGCAGCCTTGCCATGCTTATCACGGCAAGAAAGACCGGAAGTAAATAGCCCCTCACACTTAAGCTCAGATGCCCCTGAGAAAGGCTGCAGAGATCGGTCTCTTGGAACGGATGTTCCGACCTCGCAAAATGCACGGGAAACTTCATGAACCCAAATGAAAAAATTCGCTTTTCAGATTGTTGCACAAACCCCTTCTCCTTATAGGTTGAGAAGCAAGACCGGCGGTCCAACAGAAGCTTTCACCGTCTCGGGGGGTGTAGTAGCCGATTGGGGACTTACTACACCCCCCGATGCGGTAAAATGCTTGAAGCTACGGGGTGGCCTCCGGCCTTGCTTCGCAACCGAGTTTGACGACGAGCAGCAGAAAAGGCTTACGCAACAGGCGCTTTTACAATTTACAATTCGCGCACGCGATGCGAATCTACCAGGTGCGCGTCACCTTGGTCAACCCGCGCGGTTTCTCTGGATCGTACCCTTTGGCGCACGTCAGGTGATAGCAGAATAGTTGCGCCGGCACAACACTGACGATCGGGCTCAACCACTCGGGAAGATCAGACGGCAGGCGGAGTCCGGTATGTGCCAGCGCCAGCACCGCATCATCATTGGAGAGAACGAGCAGCCTGGCCTTGTGTCTGTTGGCCAGATTGGAAAGGAGGGTGAGCAGGTCAGGGAAGACCGTCCCTGTCGGCGCAATTGCCAGCACAGGGAACCCCGCAGACAGGATGGCGACCGGCCCGTGCTGAAAGTCGGACGGGGAATAGGGTGCGGCCACGACGTAGGCCAGTTCTTTCAGCTTCAGCGACCACTCGAATGCAGTGGCATAGTCGTAGCCGCGGCCGAGGACCACACACTGGGACATATCACGATAACTTGCTGCAGCCTGCTCGATCTTGTCCTCCTCAGCGAGCGCCTGCTCGACTAGCGACGGCACCTGTTGCAATGCTCTTTGGAGAGCAGCATCCTCATTGAGAGCGATCGACAGCATAGCGATCGCCATCAACTGGGTCGTGTACGTCTTCGTCGCCGCCACCGCTTGCTCGCGCCCGGCGCCAGTGTCGATCACAAACTCCGCCGCCGTAGCGAGCGGGGAGTGCGGATCGTTGGTGATGGCCAGCGTCGGTGCGCCTTGCCGCCTCCCTTCACTGATCACGTTGACGATATCCGGCGACTGCCCGGACTGAGAGATCCCCACGACGAGCGCGTTTCTCAAGACGGGCGGGCGGTTATAGAGACTGAACAGCGACGGCGCAGCCATGCCGACCGGGAGTCGATTGAACGCACCCCACATGTACTTGGCGTACAGTCCGGCATTGTCTGAGGTGCCACGTGCGGCGAGCAAGACAAAATCCACATTGTGTGCACGGATCGCGCCGGCGATCGCACGCACCTCCGCCATCCGCTCCTTCAGCAAACAGGCAAGCACTTCCGGTTGTTCGAGTATCTCTGCTCGCAAACCCATTGATCTCTCCTTTTTATGTTGGTCCGTGGTTCATCGGTCCGTGGTTCGTCGGTCCGTGGTTCATGGTCCGTGGTTCATGGTCCGTGGTCCATGGTCCAAGGTCCA
>JAJOKK010000185.1:6876-15717 GCA_021129875.1 Candidatus Bipolaricaulota bacterium | reverse complement strand
CCCAACCTCCCAACCTCTCAACCTCTCAACCTCTCAACCTCCCAACCGCTCAACCTCCCAACCGCTCGGCCTCTCAGCTTCCCAACTTCATCCTGCATCGTACGGCGACCGCCCGGTCGATCGCCTGTTGCAGAGCAGTCTCCACTGTCAGGGGAGCGCTCCCGGCTGAAACGGTCTTCCCTCTGTTCATCGCGACCCTCCTTTTTGTTTTTTGTATGCTCTCACCGTCTTGACGAACTCTGCGACCAGACGGTCCTCAGGCACGGCCCGCATGACCGGTTCGCCATCGACGCAGATCGTCCCGTTCCTCGTGCCGATGAAGAGGGCGATATCCGCGTCCTTCGCCTCCCCAGGGCCGTTCACTATACATCCCATCAGCGCGATCGTGAGCGGTTCAGTTAGATCGGTCAGTTCCTGTTGAATCTTATTCGCTATCATGAGTAGGTCGATCTTTGTCCGACCGCATGTCGGGCAGACCCGCCAGACAACCCCTCGCTGTCGCAGGTTAAGGGCGCTTAGGATCTCGTAGGCGACGCGCACTTCCTCCACCGGATCGCCGGTGAGGGAGATGCGCAAAGTATCGCCCAGCCCCTCGGCGAGGAGGACGCCCAGGCCGACTGCGGAGCGGATCGTCCCTCCCCACGGGGTCCCTGCCTCGGTGATCCCGATGTGGAGCGGGTAGTCGACCTCACGCGCGATCGCCCGATACGCATCGATGGTCATCGGGACGTCGGTTCCTTTAAGTGAGACGACTAGATCGGTGAACCCAAGGCTTTCGAGAAGGCGGATCTCCTGAAGCGCGCTCGCTACCATACCCGCGGCGGTTGCGCGCCCGTGAGAATCACGGAACTCCGGTGCGAGCGAGCCGGAGTTCGCCCCGATGCGGATCGGAATCCCTGCTGTTGCGGCCGCTGCTGCGACCTCTTCGACCTTCGCCGGGTCGGTGATGTTCCCTGGGTTCAGTCGGAGCATATCAACCCCGGCCCGTATCGATGCCAGTGCAAGGCGATGGTCGAAATGGATATCGGCGACGAGCGGGATCGCGATCCGCTCCTTGATCCGGGGGAGGGCGGCGGCAGCGCTGGTGTCGGGGACGGCAACACGGACGATTTCGCAGCCGGCCTGTTGCAAGCGCACGATTTGCGAGACGGTCGCTTCGATGTCGCGGGTGTCGGTCGTCGTCATCGACTGAACGATAATCGGTCCGCCGCCGCCGATCTTTACTCCTCTCTTTACTCCGCCTACGATAACCATTCGTCGGTTCATCCGATCCCTTCCTCAGCGGCGCGCACAACTACCGGGATCGCGCGGCCGGCAATATACGCAAGCCGAGCGAATCGGAGCGCGGCGAGCGGATGGGCGAGGAGAGAGCCGATCAACGGACGGTCCGGGTCGAACGGGAGCGCGCAATCCGCCGGGTCGAGCACGGCCTGCAGCGAACGGAACTCGGTCGAGATGATGGTTTGTGGCTCTTCCTCATCGCTAAGGATGCGTTCGAGCGCTCCCCTCGCCGCTGTACCGGTCGGCGTGCGGAGAAGACGGATGCCGGGAAGATGCCCTATCCAGCAGGTCTCTACGTAGAAACAGGCGATGACCATGATCACCTCTTCCTCTCCGCGCGGACTAATGCCAGCAGGTCGAGCGGGTGGGAGAGGGTGCGCAGATCTGCTACGTCCGTGCTGTGGAAAAGGGTTGAGTTCGTGGTGACTCGGAGTCTGCACGCGAGTGCTTTAGAGTAGGCGCCTTCGTGCTTTGTCACCGCGTTGTGCGCTTTTTCGGTGCTGTCAAGATGGACGACGAACGAGAGGTAGGGGGACGGGCGGAAGAGGTCGAGTTTCTCTCGTAATAGAAGGCTGTTTGTGCACAGGTTGCACGCTTCAAGCGGCTCGATCATGGTGGCGAACGGGAAGTGCTTCCGTTGCGTCTCCGTCTGCCTAGTCAGGTATCGGGCCATCAGAAGGTCAAGCTTCAACGGACGCCTCGTTCGAGGGTGCCTCGTTCGAGGGTGCCTCGTTCGAGGGCACCTCGTTCGAGGGTACCTCTCTTGCGGTCTCGCCGCACGAATCCGTACTCGCTCGGGTTCATCGCTCTCTCCTTGCTAGGTAATCGATAAGCTCTCTTATTTCTTCTCTTCCTTGTTGTGAGAACGGGAGCGCGGCGATCCGTTCGTCGGCACGGTTGAGGTGACTGTTCACCTGCTCCTCGCACTCCTGATGGACGTTTAGCCGGTCCAGTACGTCAATAACACGCTTCACGTCCGCATCATCGATCGTTTTTTTGGCATAGATCTCCTGCAGCAGCACGCGCTCATCGCCAGTGGCACTGCCAATGGCATTGCCGGCGGCATCCGCCATGGCGATCACTATGGGGAGCGACTTCTTTCGGCGACGGATGTCCGAGCCGTGCGGCTTTCCGGTCTCTGTCCCGTCTCCCCATATTCCCAGCATGTCATCACGAATCTGGAAGACTCGACCGAGGTCCTGTCCCAGCTCAACGAGGTCCTTGACGACGTCCGCTGCTGCGCCGGCGAGGAGTCCGCCCAGACGGAAGGCAGCACGGATTAACGCCCCGGTCTTCTTGTCGATCATCCCCAGGTAGGGTTCGGTCCCAACTTTTTCCCGCTCAAAGGCGAGGTCGAGCGCCTGACCTTCGATCATCTCCATGGTCGCCTCGACCAGAGCGACGACCGCATCTTCACCGACCAGCGCTGCCTGCGCCACAGCGAGACCTTGCATCAGATCGCCGGCGTTGATCGCCTGCCCGATCCCGTACCGCAGCCAGACCGTCTGCTGCCCTCTTCTCACCGCATCGTTGTCCTGAATGTCGTCATGGATCAGGGAGAAGTTGTGAACGAATTCGAGCGCGAGCGCGCCAGGAAGAGCTGTTTCGGGATCAGTGCCAAGCTCCTCCGCTGTGAACAGAAGGAGTCTTGACCTCAGGAGTTTCCCCCGTGCCTGCACCCCTCGCCCGTCCTCCAGACCCATGTGGTAACGAAGGATCGTGTAAAGAAGAGAGTCGCCTTGTAACGCGGAGAAGAGCCCTTCCTCTATCAGCGAGGTGTATCGCAGAAGGATCCTAGGATGCGTCATCGTTCTCCTTTAGGTGGTGCGAGGTAGAGAAGACCGATCTCTTCCGCAGCCTGTATCAGTTCGGTTGCGTTGTGCGCCCCAAGCTTCTTCATCAGACGGGCACGGTGGTTGCGCACCGTATGTATACTATGCATCATCACCTCGGCGATCTCTGAGTTCTTCTTCCCCTCGGCGATCAACTGCAGGATCTCCCGTTCACGCGCGGTCAACTGCTTGGCTGATCAGCCATTTGCTCTTCCATCGATCTCCGGTGGAAAGTAGCCCCCCCCGGCAGAGATCGTCTCAATCGCGTCGATCAACCGCTCCGGGGCATCGTCCTTCGATAGATACCCCAATGCCCCGCGGCAGTGTGCCTGCGCAATCTGCTCTCTATCGTTGAACATCGACAGGATGAGGACCCGCGTCTCCGGCGCGATCCGCCGCGCGATCTGTTGGGTCGCCTCCAACCCGCTCAAGAGCGGCATAGAGAGATCGACCACTGCGATATCCGGCCGGATCTCCAGCACCTTTCTCACCAGCTCGCGCCCGTCCCCGGCCGTCCCTTCCACCCGGATAGAAGAAGAGACAAGGAGGGCCACTAACCCCTGCCGGACAAGGGTATGATCATCGCCCCGTACCACCCGAATCGGTCTCATCTTGAAAGATAGTGTACCGTAAACGGCGGGGTTTGGGAATAGGGGGGATGTAGGCACGTGGGCAGGTCTTCTTTTTTGGTGTTCTTGACCTGGATCCGTGAAGCAACAAATGACATAAATTGACTTTCTTTCAGACAGGGTGCTATGCTTTATAGTATGAACATCTGAATGAAGCATTCGTCTAGGGGCTGAAGAGAGGATTAGGGCTAAGATCGTGCAGGACAAAGAGCAACTTGTCAGTTACTCAGGTCTTGCTGTATAGGTAAAATCCGCGATAACACCCGGATAGAGAGCGTTTGGACAAGATAGAACGTACGTATTTAGTAAACCATCCCATATTTCAGCCACAGCATGGAGCCTGTGCGTGACGCGGCCTTGCCATGCCTCATCGTGCAACGGCCTGTTTTGCAAATTTTAATTTGTTTTTTGAATTTATCCGAACGGAGTGAGGGTTATCTTGCGTGCCCGGAACAGAGGAATGTGTACCGTCTTCTCTTGCTGCGGCAACAAGCTAAGGACCGTCTTATTAACCGCTCTCCGCTCTTGCAACGTCGCCTTCTACCCAGACCGCCGCTGCGACGAATCTCCCATGGTGAGACAGACTGAGATCGCATCCTGCTAGTAGCCGTCCATGATACCAAGCACGTGGCGGATCAAAACGTTCCTGATTTTGCTCACGCACGATCTCCACATCGCGAAAACCTTGCTCGGCCAGCAGCTGTTTTGCCAGTTGTCTGGCCTGTTGCGAAGCAGGGGAAGGTGCGGAAAGCTCCTCCCGTAGTGATAACGGCTTCTCTCCGACCACTTCCTGCAGTGATCGATCGCCTTCACGTGCAACCGCCACGAGCACCTCATTCAGGGACCTATCCGCCCAAATCCCCACGCAGTGTATGTACTCTTCGGCGCTGTGCCAGCGAACTTGAATCTCTGTTCCCTGGTAGCGAACGTTTCCTATCGCTACGGATTCACCACTAAAGAGCGGGAGTGACGCCGGGTCCACAATGAACCTGATAGGAGAGAAGATCGTCTCAGACCGGTGCTTCTTCGCGATCTTGTACGCCGTCTCTTTTGCCGACCACAGAGCCCATAGCATGAGGTGAGGTTTGTCGGTACCGGCTAGCAGGGTCTGTTCTTCTCGAGTGCAAACGCGCTTTGCAAAGCGCGAAAGACGGTCCTTCTCTTGCGTCTCAGGCAGACTCAGGTCAACGACGTCATTTCCAATCAGGACGGATGGTTGCAAAGTATTTTTGTTCCATTTCGCTAAGTTTCTCAACGATTTGAGTGGAAATGTCCCGCGCTGCACGCAGCCCTTTATATGCTGAGCGAGGCGCAATCAGCTCTACATCACTGTAGAAGACCTCCCTGCGTCGCGGAAGGCTGCTGAAGCGTTCCTGATGGTGCCCACGCAGGTAGACGCATAATACGCGCACCCCCTCAACTTCAGTCAACAGTCGTCCGACGCCGTAGGCATGATTTTTAGTCTCTACCAGGCCAGCACGGCTGCGCGTCCCTTCAGGGAAGATGAACAATGACTCGCCATCTTTCAATAGATAGCGTAGTTTTTCCAATATAAGCTTGGTCTGCTCTGGAGGACCACCACGCACTACAGGAACGCATTTTCCAAAATAACATACCAGGCGCAACAGGACGTTCTTCCAGTAATGACGCCTTTCAGGCACACTCCAAGGGAAGAGCCGGAAGTGGCGCAGATAGGTCCAGTTCGAGGCCAACGCCCACTCGATGATCGCTGAATCGACCAACGTAAGGTGGTTGGCGCAGATTAGAAGCGGACCGGATTCTTCCTGCAGCAGTTCTTTGACCCGTCGCCGTACCTGATGCAGATTGGGAATGCGATAACCCATCACAAAGCGCAGCAGTACGATGACGGCACAACCTAAGAGCGGGAAGGAGAGCAGCCCGATGGTGCGCTGCAGCCTTAAGTGAAATCGGTCGCTGTGGGAGAGCATCATATTACGTGGATTTTCGCAGGATCAACTCTACTGCATCGCCAATAGTACGTACCTGGTCTGCGGATTCATCGTCTACTTCGATGTCAAAGTCATCTTCAAACGCAAGGATAATATCCACCAACCGGGCCGAGTTGACCTGTAAATCATCGAGGATGGAAGTCTCTTCGCTGATCCCATTAAGCGCGTCTTCGTTCTTTACGAACGGTTTGAGAATGGTCACGATTTGACCGAATACTTCTTTACGCTCCATTGTGAAAGCTCCTTTCTCTATGCTTTAGAATTGGTAGAGGGACGAAAATACCGCCCTGCCACTGCTCATTTTAGGTGGCTCTACGTCTAGGGGTTAGGGGTATCGACGCCCTCTCGATGGGACCTACCGGCCGACGACGGGCATTGGGGTCGAGCATATCCAGATCACGGGTGGATACTCATACCGCAGAACATGGCATCACCACACAAAAAACGTGCCGCTTATGTCGTCCCGGATTCAGGGCCTATCCATAGATTAATTGGTTGCTCTCATTGTATCAATTCGACGGGTAGATCTCACGTCACCCGTCGGATCGACACCCGCTAGTCTACTAGATTCCGTGTCACAGTGGAGCCTGTTGCGTAAACTTTTTCAGCTGCTTGTCCTCAAAAGCGGTTGCGAAGCAAGGCTGGAGGCCAACCGTAGTTTCAAGCATTTTGCCGCCTCGGATGGGTCCGACCATCTTCGCTCGTACCGGACTGAAAACGACGTATCGTGCCACTTCGCGGAGATGGTTCTCCCTTTAGACTCGGGGGGTGCAGTAGCTTGGGGGATGGTGTTGAACCTGAAGCTGGACTTACTGCATCCTTCCAAGGATTGCCTTGCATCGCCCTTGAAATACATGCCCGGTGCGCTTATGCCGCTTGTTGAAGGAGTGCGTATAGATACCGTTGAGATGGCGCATGCTGCGTGAGAGATTGGCTCGCGGTGTCTTAACCAGCAGATGATAATGGTTGGACATCAGGGAGTGGCGCGGCCGATCCAGCCAAATCGTTCGACTGCTTCACCCAGCACATCAAACAGGCACAGGCGATCCTCATCACCGAAGAAGATAGCGGCTCCTGCGTTTCCGCGGGGAGTTATGTGATACAGCGCTAAGAAGGTCAAAGAACAAGACCTAGTTACGTATATGCTGAACCCACGCCAACAGATTGATCATCCGGCGCTAAGAGTAAAAAAGAGAGAAGAACTGTGTAAATCTCCTACTCGAGGAGAAACAGGCCAATCCAGAGATTCGCAGGCGAGAGCGCTTTGCGGTCAGGCCGAGCCTGGCAACGCTGTTCTTAGCCCTCTCCGAGAAGGCAACTCGTAATGAGCGAATTCATCAGGCCGTACAAGGCCATCACTATATGTGCAGGGATGCTTCTATAATCTGCGTCCCTCCGCGTAATTTGCGGATTGCAGGCTTTTAACATCTTGGAGCACTCTCTCTGGCTACTCCCAATCCAGCAGGCGCTGCTCACCCTCCAGACTTCTGATGTCGGTTACATCCTGGCTCACTTCAAGGCACCCCAAATACTCTCTATTGTCGCCTCGCACTGCGAAGTACTGGATGAGAAGGAAGCGACCGTTCAGTTGAATCCAAAACCTGGCGCTATCCTGTGAACCATCTGCAAAGGCATCCAAGATCTTAAGAACGATATCCACACTCTGGGGCGGATGACAGTTGGCGACATTCCGGCCGATCACAGCCGGCGATCGGGGGAAGATACGATCAGGATTATCCGAGTAGAATTGCACCCGCCCGGCAGGATCGACAAAACTGAGGTCCACCGGTAAATGGGTAAGCATTCTGGTCAGTTGTTGTTGTGTCAGCTGCCCGGTGGAGAGCGGGATCATCCCGGTGGGGGTCACCCCGGTTGGGATCATTCTGGTCGGAATCATTCCGCTTCGGTCTTGATCTTTTGTGTCTGGTCTATCATCCAGGTTCGGTATCCATTCTGGAGGCGCTTCGAAAGCGTATCCGATTGCGGCGTCCCCGCGCCGTATCTCGCCCCACTCCGCGCTGGAGAGATGCGTTAAGGAGAGCGGGAAGAGGATCTTCTCTTCTTTGTAGATCATCTCGGTGATGGCACGGGCAACTTCAGCGGCGGCTTGCTTTGCTTCGGTAAGGTCGCCGTTGACGGCCTTTCCTTTGACAGCTCGTAGAGTGTCCCGAATTTCATCGTGGATACCCCACATCACTTGCGTCGGCCCGGTGATGCCGTGCCGTTCCAAATATGGGAACAGTTGGTTCTCTTTTCGGAGATAGTGGATGTCGATGACGGATAAGGCATCCAGTCGTTTGGTGAGTGAATCGACATCATTCGCTTGAACGAGTTGATCGGCTAGTTTCTCGAATTCGCGGTTCTCCTCCATATAGGTGTGGATTGGGTGTCCGGGCGGAATGTCTATTTCGGAATCGGTTTTCAGCCTATCGCGAATGACGCCGACATGAAGGTCGCAAAGCCGTTGCACCTCGGCCACAGGCATCCCTTCTTGAATGAGCTGCTGCTCCATTGCGGCGATTTCCTCTGGAGATACGCCTTCGATCAGTTCGTCAAACTGCGCTTTGACCCGTTCGAATGGCTCGCCGGCATGCAAGGCGAGGATCATTTTCCTGAGTTTTTCTGCTTTCTCTGTCTGAGACATCGTGCCTCCACTTAAGCAATAGTTCAACCGGCATCCCAAGCCGAATAATATGCGAGTGGAATGTTACACTAGTCTAGGTGCTTGGAAGCGCTAAGTCAAACGCCGGCTGTGGCAGGCCCTCCTCGTTAATGAGGCATCTCTTGCCGATCTGTTCACCGGTGCTGTAAAGTTATAAGAGCAGGCTGGGTTGGTGAAGATAGGGGTGATCGGCCGAAAATGCAAAGGAACTCTTCTCTGCCCGCAAACCGCACCTAGCAAACGCTTAAAGAAAGAAGCAAAGATCGTTTTATGCGAAGAAGAAGAAGCAACGCCCGGCAAGAAAAACCGAGGATGGAAGCCCAAAGGGCCAGGCAAGCACCCAGATCCGAAAGCCAAGGCCAACCTGACTGACCCTGACAGGCGAATCAGAAAGGACCTCCAGCGATGGAACCTGTCGTCGAACAGACCGAGGAAGAGAGGGGCGGTAGACGGTTTTTACATCGCGA
>JAJOKK010000185.1:0-6776 GCA_021129875.1 Candidatus Bipolaricaulota bacterium | reverse complement strand
AATATATATGTGGATGATCTTGCATTGAAAACAGCACTTAAAAATAACGGATATGCAGTCGAAATCATTGCATGGGACGATGAAGGATACGATTTCAGTCGAGCTAGGCTGGCCATTATACGTTCATGCTGGGATTACGATCAGCGTGTAGACGAATTCTTACAAAAAATGAGAAATATATCGCAATATTGCAAATTGATCAACAGCCTAGCTGTAATTACTGGCAATAGCAACAAATATTATTTACGAGATTTGGAATCTAAAGGAATACGAATTGTGCCTGTAGCGTTTGTTGAAAATATCGGCCAAGTTATCACTGTGCTAAGGGGTTTGGAAGTAAAGCAAATTGTTATTAAACCCGTGGTGAGCGCGAGCGGGAGAGACACATACTTGGTAAACAGAGAAGATGAAGATTCTGTTATTGAAGTAGCTGCGCCTATTCTGAGGACAAAAGGCGTTATGCTGCAGCCGTATATAAGCACAATCAAAACATTGGGTGAAAAATCAACTGTTGTTATAGATGGAACACCTGTATACACAATGCTTAAAAAACCTGCAGAAGGGAACTTCTTAGTCCATCAACACCACGGAGGAACTTATGTAGAAACACAAATTGGCGCCGAAGAGCAAGAATTTGTAAAGCAAATAATAAGCACATTCACTGAGAGACCAGTCTACATGAGAATAGATTATTTATTTGACGAAAAAGAAGAGCCAATGCTTTTAGAACTAGAACTTATTGAGCCAAATTTGTATTTATCAAAGAGCGAGCTAGCTCTGAAGGGGTTAACGGAAAAACTTGCAGAAATCATAAATAATTTATTATGAAGCAAAAACCTTTGCTTCTTGTAGGCAACTAGAGAAGACCTAATAAGGGTTGAATATTGTAATTTCGGAGAGGCTCTATTGCTGTTAGCTGTTGTCGATGATATCATTGGGTAAATGCCTTCACCGCCGAGGTCGCCGAGGAAACAACATAGAGATCTTTGGTTTCGCACCTCTGCGAACTCTCCGCGGCCTCTGCGGTAAAGTGATCGCTGGCTAGACAAGGCGTCCAACAAACAAACTCCTCAAACTTGGTGCCTAAGTGCGGTAGGAGGCTCTCGACCCATACCCACCAGCTAATGCGAATAGTGCCTTCGGGGAACACTATACTTATCTCTGACTGGCCTCGCGCTTTGGACCTGGCTTTTAGCGCGGAGAATACGGGTAATGCTGTCGCAAGCTCAATCGCAAAATTCTTATCTCCAAGTAGTCTCCCTGCGCGCTCATGCGGCGTATCCCCGCTACTTGCTGCTCTGTAACCGTCGGCGAGAGCCCCCCAAAAACTTGAACACTCCGCACGAAAGTTCACTTGCTGTGCACTCGCCTCAACCCATCCTCTGGTTCCGGCACTGCGAGCAAGTGTCGGCAGCAGAGCACAGGCTCATCCTTTTTTGCGACTACACCGCGATGCCGGGCAGCACACCCAAAAGATAAGTGTAGTGACCATCGAGAGCATATCGCATCCACTCAGGCTATGGAGGTTATTCGTGCGTTCGCTTCTTAAGAGCGTCTTGCGGCTCTTAGGAGGGAGAGGACCTCGTCGGTGGGGAGAGCGACCCGGCGATGACCGTCGATTCCGGTCATCGTCTCAGCAGAGAACAGGGCTGAGACGACCGATTCTTCAACCGCCTCGATCACCGCTTGGAAGAGGTCGTTGATGAGCGGAGCGGTGTCGTTCAACCTCCTCTCGTTGAAGAAGAGACGTTTGCGGTCGTGGGGCGCCTTGTTCGCGGTTGTAAAGGCGATGACGAACTCGCCGCTGCCGCTGCGGCAGGTCGATCCGGTGCGTGCGAGGCCGAAGCTTGCACGGTTTGCGATCCGCGCCAACTGCCGGTGCGACAACGGAAGATCGGTCGCGATGACGATCATGATCGATCCCGGCCCGGCTTCGCCGCTTTCGCGTTCGTAATCGCGCAGCTCCCAGCCGATCGGGACGCCGTCGATCACCAGCTCCTCGCGCCTCCCGAAGTTGGGAAGCGACAGCACGCCAATGGTGAACTCCTCTTTATCGGAGGGGACGATCCTGGAGGCGGTCCCGATCCCGCTCTTAAAATGGAAGGCGGTCATCCCGGTCCCTGCACCGATTATGCCCTCTTGCACAGGTTCCGCAGAGGCACGATCGAGTGCCTGAAAAACGTGCTCTTCCTGCACATGCCGTCCCCTGATGTCGTTCAGGTATGAATCGTTGCACTCACCGACCACCGGGTTCAGCGATAAGATCGGTTGTTCGTCGATTGAGCAACGGGTGAGGACCCAGGATATCAGGGCATCGCTCACCTTTCCCACGTTCAGCGTGCTGGTCAGGACGATCGGGGTTTCTATCGTCCCCAGCTCGTTAATCTGCGGAAGACCGGTCGCTTTCCCGAACCCGTTGATCGTCACCGCTGCCGCCTGCACCTTCTCGTAGAAGATGTTCCCTTGGTGAGGGAGGATCGCGGTGACTCCTGTGCGGACCCGGTCTCCTTCGATGAGCGTGGTCTGCCCAACCTTCACCCCCGCGACATCAGTGATGCAGTTTTGTCGTCCCGGGGTCATCCGCCCGATTGTTATCCCGTACTCTTTCTGTAGTTGAGACATATCCCTCCGAAAAGAATAAATATTATGCGGCCCGATCGCTCCTGTTGTCGCCGGGCCTCCCCTGCCTTCTTAGTCGGCGCCCGCTCTCTGTTGGTCGGTCACTGTCCACCGACTGGCGCTCTGTAATTTACGGCCACTCGCTCAATCTCTCTTGTAATTTGTTCTCACTTCAACGCGAATAGAAAACTCGGTAAGGCGTCTGCTGCTGACGCCTAGCCTATTGCGATCGTCTCCTCCGGGGCCGGTCCGATCGATACGAGACCGATCGGGGCGCCCAGCTCTGCGGCGATCCGCTCCAGATATTTGTGTGCTTCCTGCGGAAGGTCGCTGTACTTTCGAACCCCTTCGATCCCCTCCTCCCAGCCGACAAGGGTCTCGTAGATCGGCTGGCAGAGGGCAAGGTCCTCGTCGGCAAGGGGGAAGTGCACGATTCTCTCGCCGCGGAGGCGATACGCTACGCAGATCTCTATTTCGGGTAGTCCGGAGAGGACGTCAAGCTTGGTGATGGCAAGGTCGGTCGGTCCGTTCAATCGGGCGGCGTGCTTTAGGGCGACGAGGTCAAGCCACCCACAGCGCCGCGACCTGCCGGTCGTCACACCAAATTCGCCTCCTTTCTCCTGCAGCCTTGCGCCGATCCCACCGGTGATCTCTGTGGGAAACGATCCTCGACCGACGCGGGTGGTGTAGGCTTTCACCACTCCGATCCGACGCTCGACGCACGGGTTGGGGATTCCGATCGCTTGCCCCAATCCGGCGAACGTTGTTGCCGAGGAGGTGACGCAGGGGTAGGTGCCGAAATCGATATCGAGGAGCGCCCCTTGCGCCCCCTCGAACAGGACTTCCTCCCCGGTCGTTGATGCGCTGCTTAGCGCGTCGCGGATCATGCCGGCGGTATCGCCGATCGATGAGAGGAACGGTCGCCCGGCGTCGAGTAGACCGTCGGCTAGGCCCGCGGCTGAGAGCGCGGCGGTCTCTTCCGATGCCGGCCATAGGCGTTGCAGGAGGGTCACGCGGTAAGCGAGCTTCTCCCTCAATCGAGTTGGATTGAGGAGGTCTCCGGCACGGATGCCGATCCGGGCTGCTTTGTCGCGGTAAGCCGGCCCAATCCCCCGTCGGGTGGTTCCGATCGCCGCCCCACTCCCCTCAAGCTCCTCCAGGGTGCGGTGGTAAGGCAGAATAAGATGCGCGTTCTCGCTGATAACAAGGTCTATCTCATTATCCAGGTGGGCAGAGATCGTCTCGTACTCCTCGCGGAGGACGGCGAGGTCGATCACCATCCCGCTCGCCAGCACGCAGCGGGTGCCGGGATAGAAGGCCCCGGCAGGGACCTGGTGCGTGCCGAACTTGACCCCACGGTCGATCACGGTATGACCTGCGTTCGGGCCACCGCTGTACCGCACTACAACAGAGGCCTTCCGCGCCAGAAGATGGGTGATCTTCCCTTTCCCCTCGTCTCCCCACTGCATTCCCAAAATCGCTGTTGCCATGTCGTCCCTCCTTTTGATAGTAAATGGTAAATAGTGAATAGTGAATAGTAAATGGTGAATGGTAAATGGTAACTGCCCACTATTTACCACTTACTGCCCACTGCTTCTACTCACTATTCACTATTTACTATTTACTATTCACTATCTAGTATCCGTGCAAGCCCAAACTCAATCGGAAGATCGTCGATCTCCAGCTTCTGCCGGTGCTCGTACTCCCCGTCAAGGGTCGCTTCTACTTCGAGCGCGAGGACCTCGGAACAGATTGTTTCGCGGTTATTCGCGATCACCGCAACAAGCACAGGGTCTCCCTGGTAGGCGAGGGCGATCCTGTCGATCACGTCAAAACCGGCTTCCTTCCGCAGGACCTGGATCCGATGGATCAGCTCGCGCACAAGCCCTTTTTCGCGCAACGCATCGCCGAGGGTCGTGTCGAGAAGCAACCGCAGCTCCCCCTCCTCAGCGAGAACAAACCCCTCGGGGAGGATCGCATCGAAGACAACGTCCGCTTCCTCGAGCGCAACCTGCTCTCCCCCGACCTCGATCTGTAGCAACCCCGAACTCAGCGCCTCGCGGATCTCTGCGGCGGATTGTTCCACAATCCACTTAGCTGCTCCTTGTGCATGCGCTCCGAGACGGGGACCGAGGGTGCGGAAGTTGGCGCTGGGAGATTCCTCAAAATACGATGTCAGCGCCGGCGCGAACTGCACTTCCTCCACGTTCAGTTCAGCCTTCACCAGCGCGAGGACGCCTTCAGAGAGCCCGGCCTTCCCGCCGGCAGAAGAATGGGAGATGATCACGCGGGAGAGGGGCTGGCGGACCTTAACCTGGGCCTGCTGACGCGCCTGCCGCCCGAGGGATACGATTCCCCTTGCCAGATCCATCTCTGCGTCGAGATCCGTATCGAGCCGTGCAGTATCGGGCTGCGGGTAGCGGCAGAGGTGGACGCTCTCCGGATCGGAAGTGGTGCGCAGCCGCTGATAGATCGCTTCGCTGATGAACGGGATGAATGGGGCGATCAGCCGGGAAAGATCGCTCAACACTGTATACAGGGTCGTGTACGCAGCGATCTTGTCCGGCCCCATCCCCCCTTTCCAGAACCGCCGTCGTGAGGAGCGGACATACCAGTTGGAGACCTGATCGAGGAATTCCTCGATCGCGCTCGTGGACGCGATCACGTCGTACCGATCGAGCCCGTCGACCACGCGCTCCTCTGTAGCGGCGAGGCGGGAGAGGATCCAGCGATCGAGCACGCTCAGGTCCTCTTCGCTCGCGCAGTGAACCTGAGGATCGAACTCGTCGATCGACGCGTATAAGGCGAAGAAGTCGTAGGTGTTTCTCAAGGTGTCGAGGAACCTGTAGAGCGGCTCCTTGATCGCAGCGTCTCCCAGGCGTTTCGACTTCCACGGCGCACTCGAGGCATAGAAGTACCAGCGCAGGCAGTCGGCCCCGTAGCGGTCGATAAGCTCCCACAGGTCGATCACGTTCCCTTTGCTCTTGCTCATTTTGACCCCATTCTCATCGAGGCCGAACCCGGTGACGATACAGTTGCGGAATGGGGGCTCCCCGTGAATGATCGTGCTTGTGGCGAGCAGGGTGTAGAACCAGCCGCGGGTCTGGTCGGTCGCCTCACAGATAAAATCGGCTGGGAAGCTCTCCTTGAACCGCTCCTCGTTCTCGAACGGGTAGTGCCACTGGGCGATATGCATCGACCCCGCATCGAACCATGCGTCGATCACGCTCGAGACCCGGTTCATCCTCCCATCGCACTCCGGGCAGGCGAGTTCGACCCGATCTATCTGCGGGCGGTGGAACTCGACCGTCTGTGCAAGCTCCTTATCGAAAGCACGGTCCACCAACTCCTCCCGGCTCCCCACGGCGATCGTCTCCTGGCATCCCTTGCAGACCCACAGATTGAGCGGGGTCCCCCAGTAACGATCGCGCGACAGGGCCCAATCCCTCAGGTTCTCCAAGAAGTCGCCGAGCCGCTTCTCGCCGATATGCGACGGGCACCAATTGATCGCCCGGTTGTTCGCGATTATCTCTTTCTTGACCGCGGTCATCTTGATGTACCAGGAGTCCATTGCATAGTAGAGGAGCGGCGTGTCGCAGCGCCAGCAGAACGGGTAGTCGTGCTCATAGGGCGTGAAGCTGTACAGAAGACCGCGTCCCTTCAGATCTTCGACGATCGTTGGATCGGCATCTTTGACAAACGTCCCCTCACACAAAGGGAACTGCGCGGTGAATGCACCGGACAGGTCTACCGGGTGGAAGAACGGAAGGTCCTTTTCCCGGCCGAGAAGGTAGTCGTCCTCACCGAACGCCGGCGCGGTGTGCACGATCCCGGATCCGTCATCCATGTTGACGAACCCGGCCGCGTGGACCTGGTAGGCGCTCTTGTCGTCTAGCAGCCGGTATGGAGGCTCGTAAGCAAGGCCGACGAGGTCGGCGCCGTCGATCTCGCGCACGAGGCGAAAATCCCCGTTTAGCGTACGTTCGAGGAGCGCCGCGGCAAGGATCAACCGTTCTCCGTTCTGCTCCACCTCAACGTAGGTCTCATTCGCCGCGATCGCCAGGCCGACGTTCGCCGACAGGGTCCACGGGGTCGTTGTCCAGGTGAGGAGAGAGGTCTTCCCCGGAAGCTCCTCGTTGTAAGATGCATCCCCGCCG
>JAJOKK010000194.1 GCA_021129875.1 Candidatus Bipolaricaulota bacterium | reverse complement strand
TTAGAACATATGCGCACTTGCGCGATCCGTGTGTGAACCCACTGTCGAACGCCTGACAAGCAGGAACATCGTTTACGACGATATAAAGTTGACATGATACTACCCACAATCTGGTCTGTTACGCAACCGTCGTGCAGTATCACGTCCGCTTGAATCGACGGGCGAGTTCGTCCTGGGAGATGGTAAAGATGATCGGCCGGCCGTGCGGACAGGTGTATGGGGCTTCGATGGTCATCAACTGGTCGACCAGCCTCTGTTGCTCTTGGAGTGGAAGCCGGTCCCCTGCTTTGATCGCCGCAGCGCAGGCGAGCGAGGCGATGAGGCTCTCGCCCAGTCGCTCCTTCACTTTTTCCCCTCGGGTCAACTGGGAGACGATCTTCTCGATCAGGGCCTGAAATCCGTACTGTATCTGCCCTTCGGCGAGCAGGATCGGGTACTCACGCAGCAGAAATGTCCCGCCGCCGAACTCGTCGAGGATGATTCCGACCTTCTCAAGTTCCTCCTTCCCCGCAATGAGGATTTCGGCGCTCTCAAACGGGAGCTCGATCCTAATCGGGAGGAGGAGCTGCTGCCGCGCCACTTCGCCGTGGCGAAACTCTGCGGTCAGCTTCTCATAGAGGATCTGCTCGTGCGCGATGTGCTGGTCGACGATCTCAAAGCCTTCCGGTGTCTCGACAAGGAGGTAGGTCCCGTGCAGCTGGCCGATGACCCGCCGGTCGCTCTCTACTCTCACTTTTTCGCGCTCCCTCTCTGCCTGCCCGACGGAGACAGCCTGGCGCAGGTCGAGGGGGAGGGAGGAAGGCGCCGGTGCTAAAGGGTGATTCGGCCGTTCCTCACTCCTTTGCCCAAGGAACGGCGAGACGACATGCCGCGAGGAGAGGACGCGGCTTAGGGCGGTGGTGAGGGCATCACGCACGCGCTGAATTTCGGCGAACCGAACCTCTTCTTTCCGCGGGTGCACGTTGACATCGACTGCGTCAAGCGGGAGGTCGATGCGGATGACGGCCAGCGGGTAGGCCCCGCTGCGAAGGATCCCTTGGTAGGCGCTCGCCAGGATGTAGGAGAGGGTGCGGTCGCTGATCGGACGGCCGTTGATGCAGAAGAGCTGATCGCGGCGGTTCCCTCGCTTCAGATCGGGAGGACTGACGTAGCCAGTAATGCGGATCCCGCCGAGTTCCTCCTCGATCGGCATCAGCATCCGCGCTGTCTCTGCTCCATAGATTTGGCCGATCCGGTCGAGTAGGTTGGCGGCCCGCGGCGCTGCAAGGACCGCCCGTTCGCCGTGTTTAAGCGTGAAGCCCACCGCGGGATAGGAGAGGGAGAGGCGATGGACAACACGGTTTATATGGAAGAACTCAGTGCGCGCCGACCCAAGGAAACGCGCCCTTGCCGGAAGGTTGAAGAAGAGGTCCCTCACTTCGACGGTCGTCCCTGGGGCGCGTGCGGCCGGGACCGGTCCCTCAACTGTACCCGCTTCACTCGTCACCCGGTAGGCTGCGTCGCTCCCTCTCTCCCGGGAGATGATCCGGACCTGCGCTACCGCGGCGATGCTCGCGAGCGCCTCCCCACGGAAGCCAAGGGTGGCGATCGCATCGAGGTCCGCCTCCTGCACAATCTTGCTCGTGGCGTGCTTCTCCACGCACAGGCGGAGGTCGCCCGAGTCCATCCCCTCCCCATCGTCGCGCACAGCGATCAGTGATCTCCCCCCGTCGATCAGGTCGATGGCGATAGTCTCACTTTTAGCGTCGAGTGCGTTCTCCAGGATCTCCTTCGCCGCCGAAGCAGGACGTTCGATCACCTCGCCGGCAGCGATCTTTCGCGCTAACCCCTCATCCAGTCTGTGGATCTTCATAGCCCTCAATAATCTTCATTTTAGCGTTCGCTCCACGTTGTTTAGGTTCGGAGTAACGGCTTCAGCCGCCGATTACGCAGCCCAAACGACTGAAGTCGTTACTACGGGCCCGACAATAAGAATATATCCCGCCCCGGCAAGCCTATCGCATTTCTCACCCCCTCACAACGCGCCTGCGGCCCAGCCTGTTGACCCGCAGGCGGAAAATACGGTATCGTACCGAAACAAAGGGGGATGGATGAATACGATCAGCGACCTGAGAAAGATCCTCGGGCTCAGTACGACTAACCAGGTACGGAACCGGATCGATGCGATCAAGGAGGCCCTCTCCCCCCACCTACGGAGGGGGCCGAATAACCAGATCCTGCTCGCCGACGACGGTGTCGGTCTCCTCCGCCAGCTACAGGATTTGTGCGATAGCGGGTTAACAATAACAGAAGCGAGCGAGATTATTAAGAGCAATGCCTTTATTAAGGACGCTATAGGTGATAGCAAATCGCCCGGTTTAGCACTAAACCGGGCGATTCCAGAGCGGGAGAGCCCGCTGGTCGCGGCGTTGAAGGAGGAAATAGCCTTCCTGCGCCAGCGGCTCGCTTTTCTTGAGGAACGGCCGCTGCCCGGCCGCAGCAAGGCGGATCGCCCGCAAGAGTGGTGGGAATCCCTACGGGAGGAGATTTAAATGGGCCTTAATCTACCGATTCATGGAAACGAACGGCTTGAGCAGGTCGTGGAACGGATCGATAGCTCGGTCCGCCTTTCCACCCTGTGGTCCGCCTCGAACGTGATGGCGATCGACCGGATGCGGATCAACGATCACGGGCCGGTACACATCAGGATCATCACAAATATCGCCCTGAAACTGCTCCGTCTCCTCGGTGAGAGCGGGGTGACGATGAGCGTGGTCACCGATCACGGCTTGGACGTGCAAGACGCGGAGGTGGTCGTCTGCCTGGCGTGTGTTCTGCACGATATAGGCCACGTCATTCACCGGCAGCGACATGAGGAGCTCTCTCTTATCCTCGCCCCGGCGCTTATCCAAGGGTTCCTCGCCGGGATCTACCCCGAGAAGGAGGCGACGATCATCGAGGGGGAGGTCCTGCACGCTGTCCACGCGCATCGCCGCGATATCCTGCCCCTGACCGTGGAAGCGGGGATAGTGAAGATCGCCGACGCCCTGGACATGGAATCCGGGCGGGCACGGATTCCGTTCACCAGCGGCACTGTGTCAATCCATTCCGTCTCTGCGCTGGCGATCAAGAAGGTCCTCCTGCTGAAAGGAGAGGTCCGCCCGGTGAAGATCCGCGTGCGGATGTCTAACTCTGCGGGGATCTTCCAGCTCGACAACCTCCTGCGCGAGAAGCTGAACCGTTCGGGGATCGCGGCGCACTTCGAGGTGATCGCAGAGATCGAGGGGGACGAGGAGAAGATCGTCGAAAAATACACGATCGAATGAGAGGGGTCTTAAATCCCCCCGTCCGCCCCACCCGGAATAAAACAAACCAAAACGAAGAGTGCGGGGCCCTCGCCCTTTTTTTTGACCGGTTTCTCCTCCCTGGCCGACTGACTGCCAGCCAGGGGGGTACTACTGCAAATCCCCTTCTCTAGGGCTTTTGCCCTCCTCTGTTGCTGCGAAATCCGAGCTGCAAAAAGGCTTGTCGCAACAAAAGGGACCTTTTGTTGCGACAGTTGTCTGGCCTTCGTCCTGCTCTGCCGGCTAATCTTGCCAGGGTCGGAACCCAGGCACTGGGAGCAAAAGGGGAGGGTCAATGCCGCTCGATATCACACACGAAGATTTTATGACACCTGATCAGGTTTTAGCATTGAAGGAAAGCTGTCGAGAGAAAGCGCAAGTATTATCAATCGTGGACGGGCGCACTCACCCGGTGCGCAACTGGGCGATCATTCATGTCGCGCTCGACGCCGGACTACGGGTCTCGGAGATCTGCAACCTGCGGATCCGTGATCTGCTGCTCGAGCGTGAGAACGCCTCGCTAATCGTCCGCAACGGCAAGGGGAATAATAAGCGGGGGGTGAAGATCGGGACCGCATTGCGGCAGCACCTGATCGAGTTTCTTGCCTGGAAGAAGGAGACCGGGGAATTGACTGCGAGAACCGCGCATCTCTTCGTCTCGTCCCGGGCTCGGTCGTCACGGACCGGTGGGCAGACCGACCTGCCTCTCACCCGCAGCGCGGTCTACCGCATCTTCAAGGGATACGCTGCAGAGATCGGTCTCCCCGAACGTTTCTCCATCCATTCCTGCCGGCACACCTACGCATCCCTCCTATACAGGGCATCCCAGTACAACATCCGCCTCGTTCAGAAACAGCTCGGGCATCGCTCCATCCAGACGACGCAGATCTACGCCGACGTACTGAACGAGGACGCAGTGCTCGCTGTGGATAAACTCCCTCAATAGAGGTTGCCCGGCGGGCCGTTCCCCGGTAGAGTCTTGATGGCGCAAAAAAGTGAGAGACTGAGGCTGGAGGGAGGCCCCATTCTTCGGATTCTTGTTATGCGGTACGCATAGTCTTCTCCTCGCCCGCTGCGTGGCCCTCCTTCAGCAGAAGGAGGCTCGTTGTGAACCACATGCGGTATCCCCTCTTGATGGTGATCCTTGCCGGCCTCCTTAGTCTTTCCGCTCTTCCTGCAGCGGCAGAGCCGGGGCTTGCCGTCGACGTGGGCTTCGCCGGTCGCTTCGTCCTCGGAAGGATGGCCCTGGTACAGATCACCGTCTCCGGGATTGAGCGCCCGTTCCCTGGTTACTTCCGCATCGTACACGCGGTCGGAAATGCCTGGCGAGGTGAGGCGTCGATCCTGTTGGAGATTCCGCTCCCTGCAGTGACGAACGGGCAATATGAGCAGCTCGTCCCACTCCATGATTTCACGCATCGACTGCAGGTCTCCCTCTACAAGGCCGATGGGAGTATGGTAGCACGAGCAGAGGCGTCGCTACGCACCGGCCGGCGGGAGGACCCGTTCCCTGTCCTCGTCGGCACGTTCCCCACGCGGTTTGTCGCGGGAGCGGTCACGGTCGCTCCTGAGGCGCTCCCACGTGCCTGGTTCGCCTACGAGGGAGTCTGCTCCCTATGGATCGGCCGTACCCGCCATGGCGGGCCGACGGCCGAGCAATGGGAGGCGATCTCCCGCTGGATCCTCGCCGGAGGGACCCTCGTCCTGTTCGGCGGAACAGACTTCTACTTCCTTGACTCGCCCCTGCTGCGGGACCTGCTCCCACTCCTCGATCCCTCTCTGACGGAGGATGAGAACGGCATTCTCACCCTGAGCGGCAGAGAGCGCCTCGGGGTGCGACGCCTCATCGAGTGCAGCTATGGTAGGACGCCATTGCTCCTCGCGCGGGACCACGGGGCCGGGACCGTCCTTCTGGCTACGGTGAGCGCGTTCGATCTTACCGATGCCGATATGGCCGCGGTGGCGGAGCTGGCCTCCCCAGCGGAGTTGGTCTCCCTGGCCGGTGTAAACGCATCTCTGCTCAGGGAGATGGAGATCAATCGGCCCGGGTTCCCTGCTGCGTTGCTGGTCCTCTTCCTCAGTCTGGCCGGCCTCTCCTTCATCGCCCCCCGGACCGGAAGGCCGGGAGGAAGCCCGCATAAAACACGCCTTATCGCGCTCGTCGCCCTCTTTGTCCTGCTTTCACTTTCATCCGGTTTTTACCTAAACCGGATGAAAGTGGTAAATCATGCATACTTGTTAAAGACGTCATTTCATCTTGATGCTTCGCTCGGTTACAGATTAAGCCAATACGGTTTATTCGTGGCGCATCCCGCCCTGCTCCACCTGCCGGTGGGCGGCCTGACAGCGGTGATCGAGGATCTCCCAAGCGATCTGCGCGACGGGGACTATGACAGTCTCTGGGTAGGAGGTGAGGGTCTATCACTCAGGTTGACCCGCGGTGCGTGGCGGTCCTTACGGGGTGGGGGAGAGTCCGCGCATTCGGTGAGGGTTTATTTCGCCGGCAACGAGCAAGCCGAGATCGAGAACGGCCTGGATGGCCCACTCTCCGAGGCGTACCTTGTGATCGACGGGGAGGCGTTCCCTCTCGGCGAGGTCAATGTGGGATGGAGCGCCCACACCCTGGATCGCAGCCTTCCCGTCGATAAGATCGATCTGCGCAATGCGAACCTGCAAGCTCTATTCGCCGTGGTCGAACCACGCTATAATATAGGGACAGGCGTATGGTTGATCGGCGGAACGGTCGAGGACTCTGTCACCCGGCGTGACGGGGTGCGCCTAAAAGTGAGGGATATTTCACTCCACATCGTCGCTGGAGGTATCGATGACTGAGCGGTACGGGCTGATCGATAGAGAGAGTTTGCAGCCGTTCTTCAGTCTAGTCTTATTCTGCGGAATAGCCCTTCTCCTCTCGATCCCTGCGGCGGAACGGGTAGGCGACTTCGACGTGTTCGGCCGTGTTTCCGGGGTCCCTATCTACTTTTATGTGCACGCCCTGCTCATGGGTGTGCTCGGTCTTAACCTGGGGGCGACGAGCCTTGCGCGGGGTGAGCTGCGCCGTATACAGAGCAGTCGGTTGATAAGCAAGCTGAGCAGCAGGATGTGCTTACTCGTGCTCCTCAGCAAGAGAATCCTTCTCGCCCAACTCTTCACCTTCCCCTATCTCCTGTTCGCGTGGGCACTCTATCCCGGGAGGGAAGGAGCGATCGCTCTCCTCCTCCTCTACACAACGCTCATTGCCCTCCTCTGTGCGCTATTGAGCCACCTGCTCGAAGGACTATGGCCACACGCTCCCGCGCGCGGATTCACCTTGAAGTACGCACTGTTTGCCGCGTACATCGGCGTACCTTTCTTTAGCTTTCCCCAGTTAAGCCCGCTGGGGATGGTCTCCGCTCTCCTGCACGGGGATAGCGCCATGATCATCCTCCTGGGATATGCCGTTCCGGTCCTTCTCCTTGCGGGGATGGTCCCGATCGCACTCACCGCTTGCAAGGAGACGAATGATCGATAACTATTCCCGGCTCGTTCAACAGATTGAGCAACGGGCACGCCGATTACAGGGTGTGCGTGTTGCCGGAATCGGTCTCGCCTCCCTTGGATCGGGCACCCTCTTGGTTGTGATCTCTTATCGCCTGGGCGTCCTATCCCTTACGCGACCGCTGCTGATGGGGCTGCTTCTGCTCCCCGTCCTTGGGGCACTCCTCCTCTATCTCCTCGGACGGCGAAAAGACCCCTCCCTTCCCCGGCTTCTCCTGCAAATCGATCTCTTCTTCGGGACCGGAGAACGGCTTAGCTCCCTGCATGAACTCCGCCGCCGCGGAAGTGGGAGCCCTTTCCGTGATCGGCTGGAGACCGCGGTGCAAGCATACCCCCGTTCGTGGAAGAGAGCCCTTCCGCTCGGGCGTCTACACAGTGGATCCATCGCCGGTGGGGGCTTAACCCTCCTTGCTGCGTCTCTCCTCATCGCCTTTTCACCCCCCCTGAGCACTCTCCCGGAAGAGATTGCAAATGGAGCAGTAGAGATAGAGGCCGAGAGGGAGCAAGCCTCCCCTGCCGAGGATCGGCCGGCGCCCCCACCGATCCTGGGTAAGACAGATCCGGCTGCACCCCCGCGTGCGGAGAGGAAGGAAGGGGCCGACCATAGGCTGGAGGACGTCTTATCCTATCTCTGGCACAGCCCGGCAGCGGAAGCGGTCTTACTCGAGGGGGACGGAGGGCTCAGTGATCTGCTGGCCGCACAACAGGAAATGGCACGGGCCCTCGCCGACCTCCTCTCCCGCATTGAGGAGCGGATGGCCCAAGAAGAGGGGAGCGGCCTCACCGCAGAGGAACGACACGCCCTGGGCAGCCTCGCAGAGCGGCTCGGCGGTGGTTCTCCCCTGCGCCAGGCACTGCGCTCGCTCGCCGGGGAGGGAGATGCAGAAGTGGTCTCTGAACGGCTGCAGGAGATTCGCGACCTGGCTCAGTCCTTGCAGGCAGATCGCCGAAGGGAAGCACCCGCAGCAGGGGCACCCGTCCCCGAAGAAGAAGGAGATAGAGGCGAGGCAGTCGCGTGGGCGCCTCCACTGCCGAGAGAGGAGGAAGAAGAATCAGACATCGGCGAAGGATCCCGCCGTGCCGCCTCCGCTGAGGAGAGCGACGCTCAGCCTCAGCTCCCGACCGAGGGGGATGCAGACCGCGTCGGCGACGAAGAGGGAGGACTTGCCGGGGAGGAAGGGACGCTAGGCAGCGGAGATCTGCGCCCTGAACACAGACCGTCGTTCCTCCCGCGCGACCTGGCGGGAGCGATCGGGGAGCAAGGCGGGTTTCAGAAGTTCGTAACCAAAGGGGTTCCGTTCGAGCAGCTGTCGGTCGGAGATCAGGGGGAAGTTCTCCTGGTGGTCGATTACGAGACGCTGCGTGCCCTCCTTGCCGGCCGCGCCATTCCGGCTGGAAGGAAGGACGTTGTTCGTGCGTACTTCGAGGCGATCAGCGAAAGCGCACCCTGAGCATATTTGCGTATAAAGAACCCTGCCGCTCGCATCCAGGTAAGCCACCGGTTAATATCTATAGAAGTGAAAACGATCTGCCGCCGCGACCTCTCGCGGATTGGCGACAGAATCAACGATGGGAGAGAACAAAGATGCGTTTAGGAATTGATATCGGTTCACTGACAGTCAAGGTGGTACTCCTGGGGGACGGGGAGAAGGTGATCGCTGGTCGGTACGTTCCATCGCAGGGGACACCGCTGCGCACTGCCGTTGCGATCCTGGAGGAGCTATCTGCCGAGTTTAAAACAGAGCAGATTAAATCTCTCGGGGTGAGCGGGTCCGGCGGGAGGTTTTTAGGGCAGCTTCTCTCTGCACCGTACGTAAACGAGCTTGTCGCCCAGACCCGTGCAGTGGCACTCTTCCATCCGCAGGCGCGCACGGTGATCGAACTGGGAGGGCAGGACTCCAAGCTCCTGGTTTTGGAAGAGAACAACGGACAGCTCGTCCTTGCTGATTTTGCATTGAACACGCAGTGCGCAGCCGGGACCGGCTCGTTCCTTGAGCAGCAGGCCGGTCGGATGAGTCTGACGATCGAAGAGTTCTCCGAAATCGCCGTTCGAGCGGAGGATACACCGTATATTGCCGGACGGTGCTCTGTATTTGCCAAGTCGGACATCATCCACCTGCAACAGGTGGGGACCCCGCGTGCAGAGATCATCGGCGGGCTCTGCATGGCCCTTGCCCGTAACTTCACCTCGGATGTGGCGCGCGGCAAGCCGTTCAATAAGCCGATCATCTTCCAAGGGGGCGTCTCCAAGAACCAGGGGATGATCCGCGCGTTTGAGAAGGTGCTCAAACTCGAGCCGGGCGAGCTGATCATCCCTGAGCATCAGGTGTTGATGCCGGCGATCGGTACCGCGCTCATTGCCGCTGAACGGAATAACTCTCCCCGGAAACGCGATCCGATTGTCTGGGCCGATCTTTGTGCACGGATTCAAGAGGCGATTGATCAGGCGGACCGCGAACGGCCCGGGGGATATGAGCCTCTTGTCACACTCACTTCAGTCGGAGAGGGTAAGCTCGCTCGCGCTCATAACCACGGAAAGACACGTGCTTATCTCGGGATCGACGTCGGCTCGATCAGTACCAAGGCGATGATCATCGATCAGGATGGAAGCCCCCTTTCCAAGGTCTATCTACGCACCCAGGACGATCCGCTGGACGCGACGCAGAGGGCGCTCGCCGCGTTGAAAGCAGAGATGAACGGCGGTCTTGATATCCGTGGGGTAGCGGTCACCGGATCAGGGCGAGAGCTGGTCGGTAAATATGTCGGTGCGGACCTGATCAAGAATGAGATTACCACACAGGCGCGCGCGGCAGTAGCGACCGCCCCGCAGGTCGATACGATCTTTGAAATCGGCGGACAGGATGCCAAATTCATCCGTCTGGAGGATGGGATCGTCGTCGACTTTGCGCTGAACAAGGCGTGCGCCGCCGGCACCGGCTCGTTCCTCGAGGAGCAAGCGATGCGGTTGGGGGTCTCGATCGAGGAGTTGGTGGAGTTGGCTCTCTCCGCCCCGCAGCCGGTCCGTCTCGGCGAGCGGTGCACCGTATTCATGGAGTCCGATCTGATCCACTACCAGCAGCGCGGCGCGGCCAAGGCCGACCTAGCCGCCGGACTTGCCTATTCGATCGCGATCAATTATCTAAACCGTGTTGTGGAGAACCGCCCACTCGGCAAGCATATCCTTTTCCAGGGTGGGGTAGCCGGGAACAAGGCCGTGGTCGCTGCTTTCGAGCATCTCCTCGGCAGCTCGATTATCGTGCCGGCGCACTTTGAAGTCACCGGTGCATGGGGGGCGGCGTTGATCGCCAAGGAGAAAACAACATGACGCAATTTAAAGGGTTCGATCTCTCCGAGCGGAAGTATGATACGCGCAACTTCTCGTGTCAAGGATGCTCGAACGTCTGTCGAATATCCGAGGTTGTCTTTCCGGATGAGCGGCCGTTCTACCACGGAGCCCGGTGCGATCGGTTCGATAACCATCAACTGGGCGAGGGGACCCTCCCCGACCTCTTCTCCGCGCGCCGGGCGATCGTCTTCGACCGAGATGATACAGGGGAGGCGACGGACGGGATGCTGCGATTCTCTCCGCACGGTGCGCCCCGCGGGGTGATTGGGATTCCGCGCGCGCTCCTCATGTGGGACCTGACCCCGTTCTTCTGCGAGTTCTTCCGCAGCCTTGGCTACGAGGTCATGATATCCCCGGAGACGAACCGGGAGATTGTCCGTACCTCTCTCTCCGGCGCACCGCCGACCGCATGTCTACCGGCCAAGGTGATGCACGGGCATGTGGCCTCGCTCCTCGATGCGGAGATCGACATCCTATTCATCCCCGCCCTGATCGATGCCGCCAACGCGAACACCAACACCCAGACGAATTACCACTGCCCGCTAGTGCAAGCACAGCCGTACATCCTCCAGGCGGAGTTTGACTTTGACGCACGCGGGGTGAAGACGATCACCACCCCGATCCACTTCTATCGCCAGGAGCTGGCCGATAAGGAGATCGCCTCAATCGCCCGCGACCTTGGAGCAGGAAAGAAGGAACTCGCTCGCGCCCGTGAAGCCGGAGAAGAAGCGGAGACTGATATGCGCCAGCGGATCAACGCGCTCGGCGATGAAGCGCTGGAGCTCGTCGCCGGCGGAGCGACCGGAATTGTGATTATGTCTCGCCTCTATAACAGTACTGACCGCTTACTGAGTCTGGATGTCCCTGAGAAGCTGCGTTCGCTCGGCGTTCTGGCAATCCCGATCGACGCATTGCGCTGGGAGGAGATCGATGTTGATCCGCTCTACCCATTCATGCAATGGCACGCCGGCAAACGGATCCTTGCGGCGGCAGAGATCGTGCGGAAGACCGATCGCCTATGGGGCCTCTACCTATCGCACTTTAACTGCGGCCCGGATTCGTTCATCGTCCACTATGTGCGTGAGGCACTGAAGCACAAACCGTTCCTAACGATCGAACTCGACGAACACTCGGCCGACGCTGGGGCAATCACCCGCCTGGAAGCCTACCTCGATTCGATCGGCGCTCTCACCGAACACCCGCGCCCGCAGCAACAGCGGCCGCTCACCGGGATTAAGCGCGGTCTCGACCGTACGAAGACGATCTATATCCCGTACATGTGCGATCACAACTACGCCGTTGCCGGTTCGTTGCGGCATTTCGGCTACAATACTGAAGTTCTCCCTCCACCGGACGAGGAAAGCCTGGCGCTCGGGCGAAAGCATTCCTCCGGCGGAGAGTGTCTGCCGTTCATCCTCACCACCGGCGACTTCCTCAAACTCATCGCGCGACCCGGATTCGACATCGATCGCTCGTGCATCTTCATGGCGACGAGCACCGGGCCGTGCCGTTTCTGCCACTACTTCACCACGCAGAAGATCATCCTGAAGAGACTTGGCGTCAATATCGATTTCATAACGATCGAGTCCTACGATGCCTATACGATCAGTGATCTGGGCACACCGTTCCGCCGTGCTGCCTGGTACGGGATGGCCGCAATCGATATGCTGCAGAAGCTACTGTGGCAAACCCGTCCCTATGAGATGACGAAGGGGGAAAGCGATACCGTCTATCAGGAGTCATTGAGGCAAGTCGAGGCTGCACTGGGAGAGGGTGGAATCAAGGAAATGTTGCAGGTCTTACCATCGATCGGCGAGCGGTTCACGCAGATCGAGCGCACTGAGGACCGCCGTCCCCTGATCGGTATCGTCGGCGAGATCTACGTACGGGTGAACTCGTTCAGCAACTCGAACCTTGTTGAGCTGATCGAGGAGTTGGGCGGCGAAGCTCGTGTTGCCTCGTTGGGAGAGTGGATGTCCTATACCTTCTACAAGAAGGTCGGTGACAGCCGGATACGCAGAGACTGGCCCGCGCACATTAAAGCCCGTATTGAGCGAGCGGTCCTCGCCCGTGATGGACACCGTCTGTCACGGACGCTCAGAGGATTTCTCCCCGACCGAGAACTCGACGAACCGACGACAGAAGAGATCATTGCTCATTCTGCACCCTACATCTCCGAAGCCTATCGCGGCGAACCGGTCCTCACCATGGGGAAAGCGATCGAGTACGCAAACCACGGCTTCGATGGGATTATCAACGCCCTCCCGTTCAGTTGCATGCCCGGGACGATGGTCAGCGCAGTCTCCAACCGGGTGAAACACGACTTCGACATCCCTTGGCTGAACCTTACCTTCGACGGGCAGGAGCAGACGAACCTGCGCACGCGGCTGGAGGCGTTCCTTCATCAGACAGAGTTTCACCGTCGCTCAAAGAACGGTCGCGCAGTCCGTTAACGCTAGCTTGGCAGTGGAGGCAGCTGTGAGCTGTGCCTCCAGGGGGACAGCACCCAATGCCAGGGCCAGGATGGCCCCACAACCCAGGCTATAGAGCTTCTTATCCGCCAGGCTCGGAGAGCTTGCTCGGCCGGATTCTTGTTGAGCATTTGCATCTGGATGAAGGTTCTGGCTATGTTCCGCTTCATCTCCCTGCCGAGAGCATCGATCTTCCGAACCAGATCTCCCTTGGCCTGCCCCCCGATAGACAGATTGCAGGGCAAGAGAGCTACATTGGCGGGATTCATGGCCAACAGAAGCGTGTGGCAACCCATGCAAGCGGCAGCCAGGGCCCTCTCACAGCTGGCATGTCCCGCACCTACAACGATCGATCGTTCCAGCACCCGGAAGCCGCCTCGACCCTCCAACCAAGCAGTACGCTTGAGGGTGTGTTCTGTTAGACACCGTCAAACTCTACTCCACGCCTGTATTCGGAGGAGGCGAAGTCGACAATGTACGGGGCCGATAGGAGTGTGCCTGCAAAACTTGGCTCCGCCGAGTTGGGCGGGCGACTTTAAGATGGTTCATCCACAATCCCCCCTCCCTTGATGAGAGGGGTAAGGGGTGGGTGATGCTCAACTTCCGTCTATCCACCCGAAACGACAAAGAGCCAATGATAGCGACCTCCGGTCTTGCTCCGCAGCCTACCCTGCTAAAGCTCAAGCTGCGGAAGATCCGAAGATCTACCCCACAACCTCATTCAAGAAGCGTTCGACCAGGTCGCCGATCACCTCCCGCCGGTAGCCGGCGCTCGCCCGGATGTCAGTGATCGGCGAGACCTCCTGGGCAGCAAGCTCACGCGCCTGTGCGATCAGCTCAGGGGTAATCTTCTCTCCGGTAAGCAGATTCTCCGTCCGGCTCAGTCGGATTGCGGTAGGGGCGACCGACCCGGCGGCGAGCCGTGCCTCTGCAACGACACCCCCCTCCACCCAGAGCAGCGCCCCAAGGGAGGCGATAGCGATGGCGAGCGCTCTCCGGCGTCCGACCTTATGGAAGAACGGGTCGAACCCCTCTCGTGGAATCGGGATCGAGACCGTGCGGAGGAACTCCCCGCTTGCGAGCGCGGTCTGCCCGGGACCGCGGAAGAACTCCTCCACCGGTATAGACCGCTCACTACCGGCGCGCTGCAAGATCAGTTCTGCGTTATAGAGGAGGAGGGGGACCGCACTATCCGCCGCCGGCGAGGCGTTCACCAAGTTTCCGCCTAAAGTGCCGCGGTTTCTTATCTGCAGCGAGCCGAGATGTACCAGTGCCGTTCTAAGAAGCGGAAGGCACACGGTTACAAGTTCTGAAGCGAGGATCTCGCTCTCTGTCACTGCGGCGCCGATCTCGATCCGCCCGTCCTTCTCCTCGATCGCGCGCAGTGCGTCGATCTCGGAGATATCGAGGAGCCGCTCCGGACTGATCGCTCCGGAGCGCATCTTGACGAGAAGGTCGGTCCCGCCACAGATGATCCGCGCACCGGGCTCACCGATCTGTTGCAGGAGGTCCTCGATCGAACCGATCTTTAGGTGTTGCAGATGCTGCACAAATTCTTTTTCGCCGCTCATTTCGCTACGCACCTCCTGTTTCCGATCGTTGGTCCCCAAAAGTTATGGGTAGGTCAACGGGATGCGCCCGGCACCCGCGTAGGTGTCTCTCTGAAAGCGCCCCTAAAAGCTGACTGCAAAGATTATACATAGGATCACTCGCATGTCTAACGGAGACGGCGGATTTTTCGCTGAATGAGGCGGCAGTCCGATTAACGAAGCTCTCGATAGAGGGATGGTAGGAAGTGCCAGGCTGTCGCTGATGTTATTTAAAGGGCAACTCAGGCTGTTGCATAACCCTCTTCTCCTTGCAGAACAGAAGCTTTCACCGTCTCGGGGGGTGTAGTAAATCCCTCTTTGGCTACTACACCCCCCGATGCGGTAAAATACTTGAAACTAGGGGGTTGGGATTGAAGACGGGCGGTGGAAAGGGTTTACGCAACAGGGCAACTGGGCGTGGGATCTATTCGGGGTCAGGCATTTGGCAACCAGAGAAGTGGTAGGGAACGCCACGCTATGAACTGTTTATCCTTTGTTGGTCAGTTTCAGTTGCCAGCGCTTCTGAATTCCTACTGCCCATAAAGCAATCGTGCGGGCGATCTTTACAACCGGATCGGCGGCAGTGGCTTTGCGGGGGTGGGTGTCGTAGTAGTAGCCGGAGTAATAACCGGTCAAGTGAGCAGGGACTTTATTTAGAACCACTCCCAGGATATCCGCTTTATAGCGCTCCAAGCCACACTTAGCCCGCTCTACTTCCTCCTTCTTGGTTTTTCCCGCTTCTATTACAAGGATCACTCCATCGCTCTTGCTGGCGAGAAGCGGGGCATCTACCGCAATGTTCACCGGCGGTGAGTCTATGATAACAGCGTCGAACCGCTCGGTCAGAAGCTGTAGTACCTCATCGAGCCGCTCTGCAGAGAGCACCCGGGTCGGATTGGGCACGGAACTACCGGCAGGGAGGAACCATATTGCCGGAAATTCTCCTATCTTGATCTCCTTCACTACCGCCTCGATAGAGGCTTCATCCAGGATGAGATCGGAGAGTCCTTGACCGTTAGTTTCACTGACATGAAGTGTCTTCTCCAAGATCGGCCGGCGAAAGTCGGCATCGACCAGGAGGACCCGCCCCTTGCTCAAAGCTAGGGAAAAGGCGAGATTGGCAGCGGTGGTCGACTTGCCCTCACCTGGAACAGCACTGGTTACAAGGATCTTGTCGATTTCTTTATCGGGAGACGCAAAGCGGAGGTTCGATGCTATCCCCATGAAAGACTCAAACTCGGGTGTTGCAGGGTTCAGATGGGGTAAGAGGGTCTCTTCTACCTGCTCGAAGAGCCACTTCTTAGCTGGATGCCCGATGCGGGGAACGTTTCCCAGTGGTATAAGACTCAGTCTTTCCTCGACGTCACTGCTGGACGTAAACGTGTTATCCAGGTACTCGCGCAAAAAGGCAACACCGACCCCACTGAATAGACCCAGAACTGTACCCACCAGCAGATTCATCCTCTTATTCGGCCTTATAGGGGCTGGTGGGAGTTCAGCCATATTGATGACCTGCACACCCCCTATCTCTGCTGCCTCTGCTATTTATGAAATGGACCCCGTAAAGTGGACAAGGTGCTTAGGTGGAGTTAAGCTTTGGCGTGTTTCCCTG
>JAJOKK010000028.1 GCA_021129875.1 Candidatus Bipolaricaulota bacterium | reverse complement strand
TTTGCTAATTCAACTCCCTGCCTGCCATCGGTTGCCTCGAGGGTCGTATATCTAGATACTTGTAGCAGGTCCCGAAACAGCTCAAGACTCTTGGGATCGTCCTCGACGATCAGTATGACCTTTTCCATAGGCGTATCATGGCCTCCGCACCCTAATCGTTTCCTCGAAGGGGGAGGGTAAACGAAAACCGACTTCCCTTCCCCTCCCCTTCGCTCTCCACCCAGATCCTCCCGCCATGCATCTCCACCATGCGCTTGGTCAGGGAGAGACCCAATCCTGTGCCGGGTGTCTTGCCCGTTATACTGTCACGGACCTGATGGAACTCCTGGAAAATCCTTTCTTGATCCCCAGAAGCGATACCGATGCCGGTATCGGTGACGCTGATGATGAGTTCCTCTTCCTCCTGCCTGGCCTCCACCGCAATCTCTCCGCCGTCAGGGGTGAATTGGGCCGCATTGGAGAGCAGATTGAACATCACCTGCTTGAGCTTTCGCTCGTCCGTTGTGATATTAAGACCTTCAAGCTCCTGTGAGGTGTGGAGGTCAAGGCTGATCCTATGCTTTAAGCACTTCTACTTGATCATGAGCAGGCTGTTTTCTAGCAGGTTTTTCAGGTTTACCCTGGAGAGTTCAAGCTTTATCTTGCCCGCCTCGATCTTAGAGAGGTATAGGATATCGTTGATCAGGGAGAGGAGATGTTCTCCACTTCCCAGAATGTCGTCTACATACTCTGCCTGCTTCTCATTGAGCTCGCCAAAGTATTGTTCCTGCAGTACCTGCGAAAAACCGATAACGGCATTCAAGGGGGTGCGCAATTCATGGGACATGCCGGCTAGAAATTGGGACTTCGCCCGGTTGGCGATCTCGGCAGCCTGAACTGCTGCCTCAAGTTCCTTTGTCCTTTCTTTGATCTTTTCTTCCAGTTCCAGGTTGAGCGTTGCGAGTTCGTCCTCTGCCCGCTTGCGCTGAATCACCAAGCCCAATTGAGTGGCAACCGCTGAAACCAGCGCAACCAATCGCTCGTCCTCCTGCCGCGACTCAAACATGAAAAATACGAGAACAGCGAGCACCTCATCGCCGCCAATGATGGGAACTCCTAACGCAGCCTGGAGGCCGGCTTCCAGTGCCATCTTAGTACGAAAAAAAACTGCCTGTGACTCGGTTGAAACATCCGGGATCCACTCCGGTTGCCTGGATGACCACACCCGCCCAGGCAGGCCGGTGTCCGGTGAAAACGTGACCTCTGCGCTTAACCTTTTGAATCTATCAAGACTCCTGGTACTGCTATACCATACCGGATTACGTTCGAGAGCTGTTCCAGCGGCGTTTGGAATCCAGGTTTCGCAGAAATCCCAGCCCGTGGTCTCGCACACCTTACGCAAGACAACCTCCAGTGCCGCATAAAACCCCCGGGATTCACTAATTGTCTGTGTTATCGTCAGCAGGAGCCGGGTCTCCTCCTCCGCCCGCTTGCGCTCCGAACTCTCCAAAACGAGGGAGACCATGTCGGCAATCGAGGCCGCAAAATCTTGTTCTTCCAATGTCCATTCTCTCTTCGGCCCTACATGTTCGTGACTGGTAATGGCGACAAGCTTCCCGTGCAGTCTAACGGAAATATCCATCACTGAAGTGATGCCGAAGGGTTTGAAGTATCCATCGCTGAGTTCACTGGTGCGAGGGTCAGTGTAGGCATCATTTACTACTATGGCACGACTGTCTTCTAATGTCTGAAAATATCGAGGATAGTCACCAGGTTTAAGCCTCAATCCCCTTCCATGAAGGTTCTCACTTAGTTTGTAGAGGTCTTCAGAGATAATTTCTGACTGGTCTTCGGTGAGATGCCAAACACTGACCCGCTCTACACCCAGTGTCTTAGAAGCCATCTCGGTTATCCTTTTCAATGAGGACTCTAGGTCGAAGTAATCCAGCTTCGTTAGTTCCAGGAGAGTCGTTTGATGGCGGATGACTTGTTCCGTTCTTTTCCTCAGGCTCTCCTCCGCCCGTTTGCGCTCGGTGATGTCGATCCCTAAGCAGAAAAAGAAGTCAAACTCGCCGTTTTCCTTGAAGACGGATCTATTATGCCATTCAACGAGCAGTTCTCGGCCATCCTTGGTCAATATTCGGTTCTCGTTTACGGTTGATGGATGGAGTTTTACCAGTTTTTCGAATACCTGGGAGAGCATCTCGCGGTCACTTCTGGGGACGAAAGTCGTTAGATATTCCTTTCCTACTACCTCATCCGCGGTATAGCCGAGCGCGCTTAGCATCGCCTCATTCATCATCATGGTCTTGCCATCAGCATTGATAGCAACGAAGAAGGCAGGCGAGGCTTGGATGAGAGTATCGCTGAAGCTCTGTTTTTCACGCATCGTGCTCCTTCACCGTCTCACTCACTCATTAGTTTTGGCCCCATCGCCTTCCTCTGCTTCTCCCTATAGATCAACCTGTTCACCTCGAGAATCGTGTCGGTTTCAATGTCGATGGCAAAACATGCATCCCTTATCCCATCGAACAGCTGCCTGAATCTGTCCCTTTTCATAACCCTTTCAGATCCACGACCACTCATCAATTCGTTCTTCATTCTCCTTCTACTTATACATCCGTCCGCACCTTTTGACAACCTCTCATCGAACCATGAGATGAGGGGGCTTGCCGCAGTGCGTTCTACCCGCTGAACCGCAAAATAGCTTTGCGTCTATCGCTATTGACAGTAATGGGCTATGAGAGGCTTGGCGTAGTTGACGCTTACGCATGAGAGATGACGCAGTAGAACTTCGACGGTCGATTTGCGGTTGGAAGACAGGGACACGTACAGGTAGGCCAACTCTGTCCATCCTCGATAATGTCACAACATCCCGCTGGTACCTGGAAAAATCCGCTAACACATCCTACATTGGCAGTAGTTAGTACTAGCCACGAATAATGCCGGCTTCCTACAGGGCAGGTATTACGGAGGTGGAAGTGCAGCAAGGGCGGCTTGCACAGCCTCTGCTTGCTGTCTGAGCATTTCAATCTCTCTGCGTAGCCGGCCGAATTCGGCGCCTGGCATCTCCATGGGCGTGGCGAGACGCCTCTCTGCGGCGGCGAGCCGGGGCTCGATCAGGGAGCGGGCTTTCTCGTAGTGCTTCCGCGCGGTATCCAGCAACCCTTGCCCGCGATAGAGGTCTCCTAGGGCGATGTGGGCCCGCTCAAATCCGGGATGGGCCGCAATTATCGCCTCCAACTCCCTGGCGGCACGGGGAAAATCCTGTTCTACAATTGCGATCAGCCCGCTCAGGTACTCCGCCTCGAGGCGAAGCTCCGGTTTAGGGTGGGAGGAGAGAAGGATATCCACGTTCTCGCGCGCGGTCACCGTATCGCCCAGTCGAATGGCGACGTTCGCCAGATGAAGGAAGACCTCCTCGGCGACGAACCGGGTAAGGCACCTCTTCAGGTCTTCCATCACCGCCTCGGGTTTATCCTGCCCCCGCCTTGCCATTGCGCGATGGAAATAGACGTGACGCGGGGCAAAGTCGAGGTTTATGCTTCGCGTAAAGGTCGCCTCGGCAAGACGGAACTGCCCCATCTGCAGCTGTCTGATCCCCTGCCCAAGGAGGAGGTTCGCTTGAAGGTCGCGAACTGCGATGACGGAGACGCCCAGGCAGAGGACTATAAAGAGCGCGACCCCCCCTTTAAGCGGCCATCCTCTAAGGAGAACAGTCTTTACCGCCCCGCTTCCGTAGGCAGGCGAGGTGGCCAGGGCAAGGGTGAGGACGAAGACGAGAGAAGAGGCGGGGAGGCGGGCGGGAAAACTGACCATGGCGTGGGCGAGGAAGACGACGACCCCGCAGGCGAGGAGGAGGAGGTCGAACCGACTGCCTTCGTCGCGGTTGCGGCGAAGCCTGATCCAGAAAGAGAGCGGGATCACAATGATAGTGGCAAGAAGCGCTAAGACCCCGAGCGCGCCAAGTTCGGCCGCAATTTGCACGTACTCGTTATGCGCCTGCGCCGCGCGGGGGATGTAAAAGTCAAAGTATGCGCCGCGCGGGGTGTCGAGGAAGGCCGCCTTATACGGGACGAAGTTAAGCTTATAGTTTCCCAAGCCGACCCCGACGAACGGATGGTCTTTCAGCATCTCCCAGCCGATCCACCAGTTCCACGAACGGGTCGCCCCACCATGCCGTGCCCATGTCCTCTCAATCCACGATCCTTCTTCCTGCGCGGAGAGGCCGACGATCGCGTTGAGTGGGCCGGATGGAGTTTTGGCGAGAAAGGTGAACGTAAGGACGACGAGGAGCGCGACTAACCAGACCCGGTTCTTTCTGATCGGCTCTACCGGGCGGAAGATCGCCCACCCGATGAGGAGGGCGAGGAGGGCGAGGATCAGCCCTACGCGTGTCCCTGCCTGATCGACGAGCATCGTCATTCCGAAACTGAACGATAGGAGCACGATCGTTACAGCGCGTAGGATCCGTGAGCGGAGACGGACGATCAGGATCACCGATGGGAAGAGGAGATAGGAGAGGAACCCGCCAAGGAAGTTGCGGTTCCCCATCGTGGAGATGATCGCGCCTAGTCCGGCCCCTCCGGGTCCGCCGCGCATCACCCCCAGGTACTGTAGTAGTCCGTAGAGCGCGGCCAAGAAGGCTGACAGAAGAAGACTGAAGAGGAGGAGGGTGACGTCGCGCTTCTCCTTAACGATGTTCGTCACCAGAAGATAGAAGAGGAAGAAGAAGGCGAGAAGCGCCAGGCTCTGGAGCACAACACGCCCGTTCACTGCGTTTATCAGCGAGAGGAGCGAGGCCACGATAAGGGCGAAGACGGGGAGGGCGAGAAACGGGATGCTAACCTTCCGCTCGCCTTTTACCCAGGTGTGGACTCCCCACAGGATGAAAATGATCGATAGGCCGACAAGGGAGAAGATCGACTTTCCGTAACCGTATTCCGTAATCCCCGGCCAGATGAACAGCGGCATCGAAAAGACGAAGAAGGCGGTCAGGTAGAGGAGAAGGCGATCGAATGAGAGACTAAACCACTTCTTCGGCAGACTCGTTACCGCCGCTCCTCTTCTCTTCTTCCTCTTTGCCATGGTCGATGGTTATTATATAGGAGTTTCCCCCTCCGAGGCAAAGGCGATCCGGATAAGATCTTGAGCCCTGGACCAGCCTCCGATCGCGGACAAGAGCCGTGTTCGAATCTTCTTCTGCGTAAGAACAGAGTCGATTAAGCGGCTCGGATAGTCGATATCACCGTTCTGCGCGATCATGCCGAGGGTCTCCGGGACGTCGATGGCAGCGAAGAGTCGGTCGATCTCCTCATTGGTCAGCGCGGAGAAAAGCAGGCGGGCGGCATGACCGAATTTGAGTTCATCCCCTATCTCCTCCTGCCAGCGCCGTTCATAAACAGAGAGTGCCTCGAGGTCGACCGCCCCTGCCGATGCAGCGCTGCTGATGGCATTGCCGATGGCACTGTCGCCGGCGACCTGTCCGGCGATTCGGGCGCAGACTCCGCCGGTGTACAGACCTCCTCCAGAGGTCGGCTTCACCTGGCCGGCAGCGTCGCCAAGGAGAAGCGCCCCGTCGGCGACCGTGGTCTCAGCCGGACCGATTGGGATCAGTCCGCCTATTCGTGTAAGGACCTTCCCCGGGAACTGTTCTCTCAGTAGACGGGCTAGGAGTATGCTGATGTCGCTCCCCGGGGTGGCGGCAAGGCCGACCCTCAGGCGGCCCTCCTCTGCCGGGATCGCCCAGGCAAAGAAGCCGGGGGCAAAATCCTTCCCGAAGAAGATCTCCACCCCATCACCTACGCGTCCCTCGGCCGCGATCACGACCTGTTCTGCAACAAGGAACCGCTTCGGGCCGGACAAGGAGAACCAGGACGCAATCGCGCTCTTCGGCCCGTCGGCGCCGATGATCACCTTAACAGCAACCTCTTCCCTCGCCCGCCCGTTCTCGATTGTGATCAGCCCTTTGCGGGCGGCAACGGCCTGTGTATGGATACGTACGACGACCCCGGCGGCGGTCGCTGCTGATATCAGCTCGCGGGTGAGTACCCCCCGATCGATAACGACTGCCTTGGTCGTGTCGGCATGAAGCTCTATCGCCCTCCCGCCGGGGGCGTAGAGGCGTCCGCCGCAGATCTCGCGCAGCACAGAAGAGGTCGATGCGCCGAGGGCCTCCAGGGCGTGAGGGCTGACAATGCCGGCGCAACGCACCGGCTCGCCTGTGCCGTCCCCTTTCTCGATCAGGAGGACGCTCGCTCCGGTGGAAGCGGCATGGCGTGCAGCAGCGGCGCCGATCGGGGAACCGCCTACCACAACAACATCGTAGCCGGACATGGGCCTACTGCACCCGTTCCTGTTTTGGCTCCCTGGTCATGATCTCATCGACCAAGGGAAGGGGGGCGGCATCATCGTACAAAATGCGATATACAGCGTCGGTGATCGGCATCTCCACCTCTGCTTCCGCAGCCATCGACCGGACGATCTTCGTCGCGTAGACCCCTTCTACGACCATACTCATCGTGGCAAGGATCTCGGAGAGACGCTCTCCCTGTCCGATGCGGACCCCGACCGACCGGTTGCGACTGTGGTCGCTGGTGCAGGTTGCGACAAGGTCTCCCAGACCGGCGAGGCCGAACAGGGTCTCCTTAACTGCACCGAACGCCCCGGCGAAGCGGGCCATCTCTGCCAGCCCCCGTGTGATCAACGCCCCGCGGGTGTTGTCCCCGTAGCCGAGCCCGTCGGAGATCCCGGTCGCCAGTGCGATAACGTTCTTCACCGCAGCGCACAGCTCGACCCCGCGGATATCCTCGCTGAGGTAGACGCGGAAGCGCGCAGTTCCGATCGCCCGCTGCAGATCTTTGCCCAGGCATAAGTCGCGCCCGGCAAGGACGACCGCGGTCGGCATGTCGCGACCGACTTCTTCGGCATGGCACGGCCCGGACAGGGTGAAGATGGCACGCGCGTCGACCGCCTTCTCTATCAGTTCTGACATCGTCGCTCTCGACGCGTGGTCGAGCCCCTTGGCCAGGTTGATGTAAACCTTGGGGGTGCTCACGATCGGTCCGATCGACGACATGATATCAGGAACAGCAAACGAAGGGACGGCAAGGACGACTGTCTCTGGTTCGAGCGCGGCCGGCAGGGACGAGGTGATCTCCAGGCCCTCCCGCGGGAGGGCGACCCCGGGGAGGTACTTATCGTTCACCCGGTTGCGATCGATTTTCTCTGCTGTTGCTCGGTCGCGCGCCCACAAGGTAACCGCGTGCCCGTTCTTTGCGAGCAGGCGGGCGAAGGCTGTCCCCCATCCGCCTGCACCGATGACAGATACTCTCACTCGCCCTCCGCAGCGCCGAGGGAGATCGGCATCAACACTCCGGCATGTTCCTCGATCCAGGCGATCGCGATATCGAGCGGGTCCTCGTCCTCACCGGTGACGATGTCTGGGGAGATGCCGACCCCGTGCACGGCAAGACCCAACGGGGTGGTGTATTCCCCGGTGCTCAGCTTTAGCGCTGACCCATCGCGGAAGCTGAAGACCTGCTGAATCAGGCCCTTGCCGAACGACTGCTCGCCGATCAGGATACCCATCTCATGGTCGCGGATCGCTGCGGCCATGATCTCGGAACCACTCGCCGTCCCCCCGTTGATCAGGACCGCGATCGGCAGGTTGGGGATCACGTTCCCGGCAGAACGGTGGCTCTGGTCACGGGCGATCCGGGTCCTGATCGATACGATGACGAGCCCCTCGTCGACGAACCGGCTGGATGCGGATATCGCTGCGGAGAGCCGCCCGCCGGGGTTGTTCCGCAGGTCGAGGACGATCCCGTCGAGCGTGTCGAGATCGAATCCGCGCAAAGCTTGATCGAGCTCGCGGACCAGGTTGGCATCAAACCGAAACAACCGAATGTAGGCGATCCGCCCGTCGGCGATAAGCTCACTCTCCGCCGAGGGGACAATGATCGTCGCGCGGACGATCGTAATATCCTCTTCGCTATCGTCCTCGCGGCGGACAGTGAGGGTCACCTCCGTCCCCACCTCACCACGGATCCTCACCGCGGCCCCGATGATGGTGATCCCCTCAGTCGATTCCCCGTCGATCGCGATGATCCGGTCACCGGCCCGTACACCGGCCTTATAAGCCGGTGTCCCGGACAAAGGAGCAATCACGGTGAGGACGTTATCCTTGACCGTGATCACAATCCCTACTCCGCTGAACTCCCCTCGCAGGCTCTCCTCAAACTTTTCCATTGCCGCAGGGTCGAGGAACTCGCTATGTGGATCGTTGAGTTGCTCGACCAGCCCTCTCATCGCCCCGTGGAGCGCATCCTGATCGTTGATTCGCTCCGGTGCGTAGAAGTAGTTCTTGATCGTCTGATAGAGCGAAGAGAGTGGATTGAAGAGACCGGGGTCGGTCTGCCGCGCCCCTCCAACGCCCAAGACGACAACTAGAATGAGCGTTGGGATCAACAACATCAACGCTCTCTTTCCCGTAGACCGTTCGTTCAGCATGATTCACCTCTCTTATTGGTTTATTGTACCACCCATTGAGGAAGGATGGAAGGCGAATACTGGCGAGGACCACTCAAGGCGCGAGGCCAAGGTAGGCCTGTTGAGCCTTGGTGAGCGAATCGATCTCAATACCAAGAGCGGTGAGCTTCATCCACGCCACCCGTTGATCGACCTCCGTCGGGACCGCGTAGAGCGCGGGAGAGAGCTTGCCGCTCGCCGCGATGTGGCGGAGGGTCAGCGCCTGCAGGGCGAAGGAGATGTCCATGATCTCCACCGGATGCCCGTCGGCGAGGACAAGGTTGACCAGCCGCCCATCTCCGAGCAGGTATACCCGACGGCCGTCGTCGAACGTAAACTCGCAGATCCCCTCGCGCACCGTCCTTGTCGAGACGGCAAGTTCCTCCAATGCAGGTTTGTCTATCTCCACATCGAAATGACCGGCGTTGCTGAGGATGAGGCCGTCGTTGGCATTTCTGAGCGCCTCCTTGGTGACGACGTCGCAACACCCGGTGACCGTGATCAACAGGTCGGCCGTGCCGATCGCCTCTACGAGCGGGGCGACGGTGAATCCATCCATCACCGCCTCGACCGCCTTCACCGGATCAATCTCACAGACTGAGACCCGCGCCCCCAATCCCTGGGCGCGCATGGCGATCCCCCGTCCGCACCAGCCGTACCCGACGACGAGGACCTCCTTCCCGGCAACAAGGAGGTTGGTCGAACGGATGATCCCGTCCCAGACCGACTGTCCTGTCCCGTAACGATTGTCGAACAGGTATTTCATCTTGGCGTCGTTCACCGCAAACATGGGGAAGCGCAGCAGATCTTCCCGGTCGAGGCGCCGGAGCCGGTCGACCCCGGTCGTCGTCTCCTCGCACCCTCCGATGACTCCCTCAGTATCCCCCTCATGCAGCAGGCGAACAAGGTCGCCCCCATCGTCGAGGATGAGGTCAGGCTTGGCAGCGAGGACCTCGCGCAGATGCTCAACGTACTCGTCTTCGCTCACCCCATGGCGGGCGTGGACCGATATTCCCGCCTCACCGGCGAGGGCAAGGGCTATATCGTCCTGCGTAGAGAGGGGGTTGCTCCCGGTTATAAATACCTCTGCCCCGCCGTCGCGCAACAGGATCGCCAAGCATGCGGTCTTCGCCTCCAGATGGATGCTCATCCCGATCCGATGCCCGGCAAACGGGCGCTCATTCCGGAACTCGTCCCTCAGCATGTTGAGCAGGTCCATGCGCGATACCGCCCAGTCTATCTTCCGTTGTCCTCGCGCTATCCGCTCGTCACTCGTGTTCATCAACGGTCTCCTCCTTAATGCAGGCTCAGGTAGATACCGACCAGTATGACCGCTCTTCCGATCCCCTTCAACAAGGTCACCTCCTCCCCAAAGACGAGATAGGCGAGGAAGCGCCGATCGGCTCGCCGAGGATGAGGATAGCCAAGGGATAGTTGATCTTCCATGGGGCCGGCGGGACGCCAGCGCTCCCAGGACGTCTCTCTCCTCGCTACAGTCTGATTTCGCGTGGCTTCCTGGATTCATTAGAGCAGGATTGCGAACACCATCAATGCCTGGCACTTGCTCGCCACAATTACACAACATCAACAGCCAACGTTGATAGAGCCTTGGACAATGCGCAGGTGCGCCGACTCCCAAGCGCTCGTGTTCATTTACCTCTTAGCAAGAGAAGAGAGCAATCGATTGATCTTGCTGCTACTGATGGCAACCGGTCTTAGGGTCTAAACAGTGGTTTCGCGGCAGCGCAGCCTGTCTGCGCTGAGAGAGGGATCATCAACGGCGGGGATAAACCCCGCCGCTGCCGCGTTCGATCCTTAATCCCTGATCCTCAGACCTGAAAAGCAGCCTGTCCCCTTTTTCCGGTTATTGATTCGTCTCCTCTGCGCCCTCTGCATCGGATTCATCTTCTTCCTTCAGTGCCTGACGGATCGCTTCCAGGCGCTCGGTCACACGGAAAAAGACTGTTCCTTCCGGAAAGAGGCCGTCCTCCTGCACGGCTCCGGCAGGGATGCCGGTGAGGATCTCGATCCCCTCTTCCACGGTTACGACCGGATAGATGTGAAACTTTTCCGCCTTCACAGCCTCGACAACCTCCTCGGCGAGCATCAGGTTGTCGATGTTCTGCTCCGGGATCAGCACCCCTTGCTCCCCGGTCAGCCCCTTGGCCTGGCAGACTCTGAAGAACCCCTCAATCTTCTCGTTCACCCCGCCGATCGGCTGAACCTCCCCTTTCTGGTTGATCGAGCCGGTGATCGCGATCCCTTGTCTTATCGGCAGCTCGGAGAGGCTGGAGAGGAGTGCGTATAACTCAGTGCTCGACGCGCTGTCCCCGTCTATCATCGAGTAGCTCTGCTCGAAGGCAAGGCTGGCTGATAGGCTGAGCGGCTTCTCTTTTGCGAACCGTTCACCGAGGAACCCTTTCAGGATCATGATCCCTTTCGTATGCGTCTGCCCTCCAAGCTCGGCTTCGCGCTCGATATCAACGATCCCCCCTTTGCCGGTGTGGACCGTGGCCGTGATCCGCGATGGTTTCCCGAACGCATAGTCTCCCATCTGCAGGACAGCCAAACCGTTCACCTGGCCGATCTTCTCGCCTTCGGTGTCGACGAGGATCTGACCGCGGGTGATCATCTCGCGGATCTTCTCCTCGATCCTGTTGTGCCTGTCGTCACGCTCGGCGAGCGCTCGGCGGACGTGCCCTCCATTGACGTGCGGCGATCCTTCGGTGCGTGCCCAGTACGATGCCTCCTTGACGATCGAGGTCAGATTCCCGAATCGGCAGGAGAGTTTCTTCTGGTCGCCGGCGAGATCGGAGGAGTGTTCGACGATCTTCGCTACGCCGGTTGCGTCGAACGGGAGGAGGGTCGGTTCCTCATCGCAGCGGGCACGGAGGAATTTGGCGATCTCCTGTTCGCGCTCAGGCGTCCGTTCCATTTCGGTATCAAAGTCGCTCTTGATCGAAAACAGCTTTGGAAAATCCTCGTCATAGTAATGGAGGAGTTCGTAGATCTGCGGATTCCCAATGATGATCACCTTTAACTGGAACGGAACCGGTTCCGGTTTAAGCCCCTCGGTGGTGGCGTAACCGAGCATCTGCAGCGGATCTTCGATCCGAATCTCTCGCCGCTTGAGCGCGATCTTCAACGCCTCCCAGGAGAGACCGACCCGGAACAGGTTGTTCGCGCTCAGGACGAGGTACCCCCCGTTCGCCCGATGGAGCGACCCCGGTTTGATCATTGTGAAATCGGTGATTGCGACCCCCATTTGCACACGCCGCTCGATCGAGCCGAACAGGTTGGTGTACGTCGCGTTCTGCTCTACGATCACCGGCGCACCCTCTGTCTTCGAGTTGTCGACCAAGACGTTGACGTAGTAGCGCTTGAACGGGTCGACCTGGGGGACGGGGAACGGGACAGGCATCTTCTGCCCCCCGGGTTTTCCACCATCCTTGAAATCTTCTAGGTGATCGACGATATCCAGCTTGACGTCATCGAGGAAGGCGACAACCTTGGGAAGCTCGCCGTAGCGCGACTTCAGCTGCGCGAAACGCGGCTCGATGGTGAACAAGACCGCCTCTTTGGCCAACTGCTTGATCTCCGCCTCCCGTTCCTCCTCTATACGAGCAATATCCTGCAGACTATCCTGGATGATCATCTGTACTTGACTCTGCTTCTCGCGGATCCGGCTGCGCTCGTCCTCAGAGAGTGCGGCGTATTCCTCTTGGCTGAGCGGTTCCCCTCCTTTTCGCAACGGGAGGGTGTTGATCCCGATAGGGGTGCGCTGAATGGCGAACCCGAGTTCGCGCGCCTTCGTCTCCATATCATCCGACAGAGAGGAGCGTTTTTCGGCGAAGCGTTCGTTGATCTTCTTGCTGCGCGCCTTGAACTCGTCAGTCTCGAAGACCTTGGGAATATCGCGCTTAAGACGCGAGATCAGCTGTTCCATGTCCTCGCTCAGCCGGGTCCCCATGCCGGTCCCCGGCCCTAGGTAGTGAGGGCTGTAGGGGTTTGAAAAGTTGTGCACGTAGCACAGATCAGGCGGTCGTGACTCATCACTGCTGAGCCGGCTCAGAAAATCCTCTACCGCCGACATCTTCCCGGTCCCCGGCCCGCCGGCAACGTAGATGTTGTAGCGATTCTTGGCATCCTTGATCCCCAAGCCAAGCTTCAACGCCTCGATGGCACGCTCCTGGCCGATGATCTGGTCGAGCGGCTCGACCTCGGCGGTCGTTACGAAGTTGAACGTCGCCGGGTCGCACGTATGACGAAGTTTTTTAACGTCTAGTTTTTTGATCATTCTTGCCTCCTCCGGTTAGAATTCTAACCGAGATAAACCGAGGAGTAAACAGGAGGGGACCGTAGCCATTCTTCTTTTAGCGCTATCACCACTGTTGAGTAGGTTCATAGTGGCGACTTTAGTCGCTGAGTGCGTAGCTGAAATGGCTGAAGCCGTTACGACGAACCCTAGTTTGAACAGGTAAGACCGGAGGCCGACAATGAGAATCACGGGAGGGACCGTACGTAAGGCGATCTTTATCTGGGCTGTCCTGTGTGCTGTCCTGCTTACCGCCTATGCGGGTGCGTGGGCTCAAACAATCGTCCTTCCATTGATCGACCGGCCCGGGGTCTGCCTTTACTGTCACCACGTGAAGGAAGCGTTCGCCGCGGCCGAGACCTCAATCGACCTCTTGCTCATGGATGCCCGCTTGGAGGAGAACCCCTTGTGGGACTATCTTCTCGCTGCCTTTGCCCGCGGGGTGACGATCCGCGTCCTCCTCGATGAGAGCGATTGGGCCCCGTCGATCACCAAGAGGAACCGCCCGACAATAGAGTACCTCCGCAGCCACGGGATCGACGCCCGGTTCGATGACCCAGCAGTGACGACCCATGCGAAGCTGGTCGTTGTCGATCGCCGAGTAGTAATCCTTGGCTCGACTAACTGGAACCGCCATGCGTTCACCAACCAGGAGCAGGCGAATGTGGTGGTCGAGGATGCGCAGATAGGAGAGGTCTTTGCATCTTACTTCGACCGGTTGTGGACCGAGACCCTTATCCCCGCCGGCGTTAAGCTCGACCTGGCTCCCCTCGAGACTGAGGTGCAACTGATCATCCCGCTCCCTGAGACCGTGGGGACGGGAAACTACGCACGTCTTCTCCTCAAGCTCCTTGGTCGGGCGCAACGATCGGTGCAAGTGGTGATCTATCGGATCTCCTACTACCCCGCCTTTCCGGCGAGCCTGTCTAACGAGATCCTGCGCGCGCTCGTCGATGCCGCGGCCCGTGGACTTGACGTTCGAGTCCTCATAGACGATTGTGCCTTCTTCCCGACTTCGGCCGCGGCAAACCTCCAGGCGGCGAACTACCTCACTTCGCGTGGGGTCGAGGTGCGCTTCGACGATCCGGATGAGACGACCCACGCCAAGCTGATAATCATCGATCGAGAGGACACCCTCCTCGGCTCGACCAACTGGAACTACTACGCCTTGGAGATGAACAACGAAGTCGCTATCGCATTCATCGGCCTCCCTGACGTTGCCGCGCCATTCGTAAGCTTCTTCGAGATGCTGTGGGAGAAGGGGGGGAGCGGTAGTGCCCGGCAGCAAACCCATCCCTGAACCTCGTCCGAGGGATGGGTTTGCTGAATACGTACCACTGCCGCTCCTGCACTTAGCACAATTCGCCGACTGACTACGGGCGTCTGATTTCGGGATTTTCCCTCAAGGTCATCGCGGTTCAGTCCTCATGAAATGGGGCGTTGCACCTGATCCCAGAAGCAGCGGATCGCGATGGCACACTGCTTCATCTCATCATCGCCTACCGGTTTTGAGACGAAAGCGGCAGCGCCAAGCTTATACGCTCTATCAATATCATCAGATATCGTCGATATGGTCCAGATTACGACCGGGATTCCGGCAAGATGAGGGGTGTCTTTGGTCTTTTCGAGTACCGTAAAACCGTGAAGCTTCGGCATGACCAAATTCAGGATGAACAGATCCGGCCGCCAAGCACCGGCATACTCTCCTCTCTTAAAAAGATAGTCGAGGGCCTGTTGCCCATCACTAACCAAAGAGACCTCCCACGCCGGCGGGGCTTGAAAAGCTTGCACCAGCGGGGCTGCGTCGGCAGGACAATCTTCTGCAACCAGCACCTTACGCATTGGATAAGTCATCTCCACCCCTCGTTCAACTGCTCCCCCTGTCCGGTTTACCGGAGCAACCCGGGCAGAGGACGGGGGAGGTTGGAGTCCATTGCCTATGGCGGCGCCTCTTCCTCCTTAGAGCATGAGGAACGCAAGTTCAGGTGGGCAGACAGCACCCTTCCGGTTCCCATCGGGCTCGTCCGGGCCGGGGATGAGGTTTCCACTGCCGGTCACTTGCCCGGTGAATTCCGCCCATCCGTCGGGCAGGTAGATGCTCACGCCGTACCCCAGGTTGCGCAAGATGCGGCTATTCACGAGCCTGAGGACAGCCTCATTCCATAAATGGATTCCATCGGCCCCGCTATCTGAGATGGTGGAGCCGGTGATCTCTACTTTGGCTGAGTGCATAATCCAGATGCCAGTTCTGTTCTCAGAAATAGTGGAGCCGGTGATCACTGCTTTGGCTGAGCCCCGAAGCTCGATGCCATTCACCCTATTCCCTGAGATGATAGAGCCGATGATCTCTGCTTGGGCTGTGTCCAAAAGCACGAGGCCATTCCATCTGTTCTCATAAATGGTGGCGTCGGTTATCGCCACTTGTGCTCTACCTTGGATCAGCACCCCGGTTGCGAAGCAAGGCCGGAGGCCGGTAGCGCTGATTCCCTCAGCTTTGTCCGCGCATTCTCCCTCTGCTCCGGTGATCGTCAGCCCCTCGACTCTGACTGAGATTGTCTGCACGGCTTCTTCGGGACCCATGATCCAGACGACGGGATAGCCATCTTCGATCCCATCGATTATCATCTGCTCCGCGCCCATGCCCCGCAACGTGATCGACTTCTCGATCTTGATGTTCTCTTCCCATATCCCTGCCGGAAGACAGATCACCGCGCCTTCCGGGGCCGCATCGATCGCCGCTTGGATCGACTCACCCGGCTGGACTCAGATTGTGTACTCCGGCGTCTCTTGTGCGAGAAGAGAACCCGTAGAAAGACCCACAACAATAGCCAAGACCCAGATAACCCCCACCATTTCCCGCAACGTCCTTCGGTTTAGCGCTATCTTTAAAACCTCCTTTTTTGAGCTCATTGAGACCTGTTCACGCGTTCTCGCCTCTGATCATCAGCATAATGTACAGCATTCTTCGCGGTTAATACCAACGCGAAGATTGTATATGTTTAGCGTTCATCAGCCAAGCAAGTTCAACTGCCGGAGGATGGGAAGAGGATAGGAATAAGATTCCATCCCCCAGGGGGACGATCGTTATGCGGATGGCAGCTTGCCTGTGGCAGTCAGTGCCTCGACCAAGTAGCTCAGCGGGTTTTGTCCCTGCTGCCTCTGACACTATGACGCACTTAACACCAGCAATCAGTTATGCTATGATCGAGGCATGGAGATATGCGGCCAGTATTTCAGCACAGAGACCATAGACCGGATTAATGCGA
>JAJOKK010000224.1 GCA_021129875.1 Candidatus Bipolaricaulota bacterium | reverse complement strand
CTTTGCGCTCCTGGGGGGTGCAGTATTCGAAGAGGGACTTACTACACCCCCCGATGCGGTAAAATGCTTGAATCTACTGGTTGGCCTCCGGCCTTGCTTCGCAACCGAGTTTGACAACGAGCAGCAGAAAAGGCCGCATCACGCAACAGGCTTATGGGTTTGCTGAATGCGTGCGGCAGATAACTGGGTCGGCCCCATAGATACTTGCTTGGATCAGCGCCGGCACGATCTTGTCGAGAATGACGCGTGGCAAGGATTGGCGGCAGAGACGGAATAGTAGAATGCCGGAGTATTGCACTGACCGAGATCGTGCTCTATACTTGGCTGTAACTTATCGGTATCGCGGTGGAACAGGGAAATTATCACCTCGATAAATAAAGTCGTGCGCAGCTTCGCCGCTAAAGATAAGACGGTTGATCGAATCGGTCTGGAGTGCGCCTCCAAAGGCTGCGAGCCGCAACAAGAGTTTACCTTGAAGGAGGATTTGCTATGCGCAGTTATCTGATCATCGCCTGTCTGCTTCTCACTGCGTTATCTGCGCCGACCGCACTAGCGCAGGACGCGCCGGAGAACGGCTTCCATCGATACGAGATCGTCGTCTCCCTCGATCCGGAGACGCATACGCTCACCGGAACGCAAATGATCGACTATATCAACGATACCGGCGCACCGTTGCCGGCCGTCTACTTCGCCCTGATCGCCAACATGGGCCGTGAACAGAACCCATACCTTCATCCGGCGCTGCTCGATGCTCAGTTTATCTACGGGTTCGACCCGACCTGGACTCTGATCCGTTCGGTGACCGACGCGGATGGTGAGCCACTTTCCTACCAGCTCGTTCCGGCCCCTCCAACGGTGCAGACTTTTTCGCTCGATGATGGGATCCTGATCGTCAGTCTCCCTGCTCCGCTCTCCCCGGGGGAGCGAACGCAGATAACGATCGAGTTCGAGACGAGGTTCGCTAACGCCCGCCTTATGGATAATTGCGTCTATCATGGCGTCTACATCTGGAGGTTCGGATGGAACCCAAAAGCAATCCCGCCCAACGCAGTGATCGAGGAGCAGTTCGTGCTCCCGGCCGCCTACTACCGCGTCGAGCTGACTGTGCCGGAGGATTATGTTGTCGCCGCCGGGGCCGACCACCATACGATCCTCGATCCGGTGGACGGAGAGCGGACCCACATCTTGGAGAACGATCGTCCGACACGATCGGTCCCCCTTGTCATCGGACCCGATCTCAAGGTACTCACATCCTTCGCGGGTGAGATCGAGATCGAGACGGTCTTCCTCCCCGGCGCCGAGGGTCCGGCGCGCCTTGCCGCGAGCTACGCAGCAGATAGCCTTGCTTTCTTCGCCGAGCACTTCGGGCCCTTTAACTATCGCCGTCTGGTCATCGTCGAAAACCCCGCCCACGGGTTCTTCGGGATGGCTGCCGATGGGATGATCCTGGTCGGATCAAGCTTTTATCGGCTGAAGGATATGCCGGTCCTCGGGATGTACGACCGTCTCCTCGACTACCTCGTCGCTCACGAGGTCGCGCATCTGTGGTGGGGGATCGGCATCGGCGCTGACTTCAATGCCGAGAACTGGATCTCCGAAGGGTTTGCTGAGTTCCTCACATTCACCTACTTTGAGGAGAGGTACGGCGCGTTCGGGCCGAACCTGTTCGCCCACATCGGCGAGGGGCTGGTTGAGGGTATCGTTCGCGAGATGATCGGCTGGTTCAATATGCGGCAACACCACGCCGAATTGGCTTACCTGAATCTTCTTCGCAACCAGTTCGACGAGGCGATCGTCCAGCCGATGAGCGCTGTCGAATTTCTGAACGGGCAATTCGCCCGGATCTACAGCAAAGGGTACCTCGTCTTGCGGGCACTAGAAGGCCGGCTCGGACGTGAAACGATCTTCGAAATCCTGCGGGAAGCGCACGCACGCTACGACACGCACATTTTGAGCGTCGACGGTTTCCAGCGGCTTGCCGAAGAGATCTCAGGGACGGATTTGGCCGAGTTCTTCGCCGACTGGATCCATGGGACTGCGACCCTGGACATCGCCGTCGAAGGGTTCGAAGCGAAAGGGATCGAGGACGGCTACGAGACTACAGTACATCTGCGTCGCAGCGGCGAGGCCGACTGCTGTCCGGTCGTCGTTAGAGGGTTCACTGCAGACGGAGATGAATACGATATCGTCTGGCCCGGAGGGGAGAGGGAAGGGACCGTCGTTATTCACAGCGACGAGCAGATTGTCCGCATCCATGTCGATCCGAATGAGATGACCCTCGATAAGAACCGCTTCAGCAACCATTACCCACGGCGAATCATCATCGATCATCCGCTGCGCGACCCGCAGGCCGATCCGATCGGCATCCCGTTGGACGCCTACGTTATTGAGCTTTCGCCAACAAGCATCGCCGGAAGGTTCCGCAACGATCACCAATGGGGGCTCTCCCTCATGCCGCACATCGATCCCGCGATGATGGCGGAGGATATCGGGTCGGTCGATCATGCCCCCGCGTGGGACATTAGCGGTATGTTCGCTGCGAACATCGACCGTGAACACATGTTCCACGCGTTTGCGGTGGTGAGCGCGTTCGATCCGACCGCATGGACCGGAACCGTCAATCTGGCGGTGTCATTACGCGTCCTCCTCTTTGAGAACCCGCCGATCGGATCGCCCGGGACCTTCTGGTATCCGGCAACGCACCTGCGCCTCTCGTTCGGCGCGCGGGGTGCACTGCCAAGTCCGGCGCCATACATCGGAGTCGGCATCCTCCGTTCCGACCTATTGAGGCACCACCTTACGAACCGACTGACGTTCAAAGCAGGTATTCCAGGGTTTGGCACCACGCCGTTCGCATTAGCGGAGTGGAGCGGAGCTGTACGCCTTCGCCTGGCGCCTTGGTTCTACATCGACGTTGACGTAAAGGCCGGCCGCTCCCTCCTCGGCCCGCTCCCTGGTCCGTTCCGCCTCACACCGGAACGGCTTCACGCGTTCAGAGAGCAGCCGCGCGGAGAGCAGACCGGATTTGCAAAGATCGAAGTCCTTCCGCCGCCGCTTGCGCGGAGGCTCGGCTATGCGATCTTCAACCTGACCAGGATCGAAACCGTCGCCATTTCTGCCTTCATCCAGGGAGGCGGAATACTCCCATGGGGAGAGCCGATCTCGCTGAGAGCCTTACAGGTCGAGGCCGGCGGCAAGATCACCTACACCATGAGCTTCCTCTTCGGTGTGCCGTTCAATGTCAGTATTGGGTATGCGGTCCCCTTGTTTGGCTACGGTGCCTATCCTGAAGGGATGCCGTTCGTCGAGTTCGGGTTCCCGTTTTGATCCGTGCTCTCCAAACTGTGTCCGCCTGCCCAACAGGTCAGGCGGACACAGGGGATCGTTCTTGGGGTAGGAGTCAGACCCCGGGACACTCTGTTTGGGTCTTGCTCTGGGCTACCTTAGCCTTAACCGCAAGGAACCATCTTGCGTGAGCAGGTCTGGGGATTGTCTCATACGCAGCGGCCTGCTATAATGAATCGTTGACGAATGTCGTTAAGATAGTAAAAAGGAGTGGAGCGATGAAAGAAGCGGAGATCAAGGCATTGTTAGTCGATCCGTTCAGTAATGCGCCGGTGATCTTGCTGAAAGATCGAAACTCAAATAGGGCGATGCCGATCTGGATTGGAGAGGCAGAGGCTATGTCGATCGCGTTCAGCCTGCAGAACAGTAAATTCCCGCGCCCGCTCGCCCACGATCTGATGAAGGTGATCATCAACGATCTCGGTGGGAGCGTGGAGAAGATCGTGATCAGCGGGTTCGAGGAAGGGACGTTCTACGCCTCAATCTTCCTGCTCGACTCCGCCGGAAAATCAGTTGAATTAGATGCGCGTCCGTCAGACTCTCTCGCCTTGGCCCTGCGGGTGGGGAGTCCGATCTTTATTGAGGATGAGGTCTTCGAGTCTTCGGCTATCGAATCCCCGTTCGCAGAAGAGGACGCTTTCCAGGGCTTCATCGATTCCAAAATGGATCTGGGGCAGTTCAAGAAACTCATCGGCTAACGGCTTAACCGCGGATGATCTCACTCCCGCGGGGGAGGATGAGAAGCTCTTCAGCGTTCAGCCCTCTGTTGATCTCGATCGACGATGCACGGATACTGGTAACCCGCTTCCCGTCGACGAAGAAGACCACTTGTTTTACGAGGAAAGTCTCCCGGTCGATCCAGATCATGCGTGAAAGGAGGCCGGTCTCTGCGGCGTAGACTCTGAGGATGAACCCTCCGGGAATAGCACTTGCCACTCGGTCGCGACCCATTCCGGATAGGCCCACGAAGAAAGGGTCATCCTTCCAACTCCCGGTGGCGATGGAAAAGTGTGGAAGCTGCGACCGGTCGGTGAATGTCTCTGCGAGACGGAGCGTGCCGGGGAAGAGGGCCATATCGAATTTTGGGATGTTCTGCGTGACCCGCAGCCTTACCCTCCCCGCTGTCCAATCCCTTTCCAGTTGTGCAAGATCGAAGCTTGCCAACCCCAACGAAGCGAGTGGGAAACCCACCCAGCGCCTGACTACGGTCAGGTTCTCCCGGGGAATATGATGGGAGAGGAGGTCTCGATTGATGGTGAAAATCTCCCCTCTAAGGTTATCAGGTTCGAGATAGAGGACCCGCAGCGTCACCACCGGGGCCCTGACGTACCAGACGCGCATACGGATCGTGTGATCTTCCTCTCCTCTCTGGATCACTTCGATGACCGCCTCCAGGTCATCGACGCGATCGAACGCGGTCCTCACGCGCCACAACAGGCCGCCCGGGTCCATCGGATCATGCTCGGCGAGCAGGTACTGATCGATGGCGATGACGGCGACGATCAGACTGAGAAAGATGCCGATCCCAATGAGGATCAAGTTTTGACTGTTCATCTCAGATGATTATAATCATCTGACCAATTCTGTTCAATCGGAGATATACTGAGGAAGGAGAATCAAGATGGTGAAACTGCTGAAGGAACTTCGGGGTGTGCAGGATGCACCGGTTACGGGGAAGACTGTGTTGGTGCGGGTGGACTACAATGTGCCGCTCAAACGGGGAGATATAACCGATGATGCGCGCATCAGGGCCTCCCTGCCGACCTTGATCCACCTGCTCGATCGCAAGGCTAAACCGGTCCTTCTGACCCACCTGGGTCGCCCGGAGGGGAAAACGGTCCCCGAGCTTCGCCTAGAGCCAGTGGCCGAGCGGCTGCAGGTCCTTCTCGACCGCCCGGTGCGCAAGCTCGATGACTGTATCGGGGAAGGGGTGAGCGAAGCGATCGCGGACGGGTCGCCTGGAGAGGTCATCCTCCTTGAGAACGTGCGGTTTCACCGGGAGGAGACAGCGAACGAGGCGCCGTTCGCGCGCGCGCTGGCCTCGCTGGGAGACCTTTACGTCAACGACGCCTTTGCTACTCTCCACCGCGCGCACGCCTCCACGTTGGGAATTTGCGACCACCTGCCTTCCTACGCCGGCATGCTGATCCAGCGAGAGGTCGCGGCCCTGTCTCACCTCACCGATGAACCGGCCCGCCCTTACTTGGCGATCATCGGGGGGAAGAAAGCGCGGAGCAAGCTCGGCGCTCTGCGTGATTTCCTTCCACGGGTCAATGCTGTCCTTATCGGGGGCGGGGTCGCATTCACCTTCCTCGCCGCCATGGGCCATTCGGTTGGGGAATCCATGGTCGATCGCTCGGTCTTCGATGAGATTACCAAACTGCTTCAGGCAGCTGATGAACATGGTGTTCCTATTCACCTTCCGCGCGATGTGGTAAGCGCCCAAGAAATGAGCGCGGATACGCAGACGGAGATTCGCCCGGCTGCCGATCTTCCCGACGGGTGGATGGGTCTCGACATCGGGCCGGAGACGGTCCGCCTGTTCAGTGAGCAGATTGAAAACGCCAAGACGATCGCCTGGATCGGACCGATGGGGGCGTTTGAGACCGAGCCGTTCTCGCACGGAACGAACGCGATCGCTTCGGCTGTCGCTGGTTCCAATGCATTCACCGTTGTCGGTGGAGGAGAGACAGGGGAGGCGCTGACGAAGATGGATCACGCCGATGGGATCTCCTATATCTCCACCGGCGGCGGGGCCTGCCTCGCCATCCTGCGAGGGAAGTCGCTTCCGGCGTTAGAGGTGTTACGGGACGGCTAGCTAAGACAGGTCTGGAGGAGGTTGCCGGTCCCTGCTTTTAGTGCTACAATGAGGTTGAGGTGATTTTGCGGGCATAGCTCAGTGGTAGAGCATCAGCTTCCCAAGCTGAGGGTCGCGGGTTCAAATCCCGCTGTCCGCTTTTGCCGGGTGGACCCTTGCAGCTGCTCCTGCCTCCTAAAAGGGCTTGCAGCTGTACAAGGAGGACGATGGAGCGAACGTTGCAGGTTTCGTATGCCCTTACGTTGGATGCGGTGCAGCCCCGTGTGAGTGGGTGTACCAAGTGCCTGTTGAGCGAGACCCGGACAAACGCTGTCTTCGGCGAGGGAGACCAGTATGCGCGGGTGATGCTGGTAGGGGAAGCCCCTGGGGAGGCCGAGGACCACACCGGAAGGCCGTTCGTCGGTCCGGCCGGACAGAAGCTCGATGAGGTTTTTGCCGCAGTCGGGATCACCCGTGCGGAGCTTTACATCGCTAATGTGGTCAAATGCCGCCCTCCAGGGAACCGGGTCCCGTCGAGGAGTGAGATGGAAATGTGTTTGCCGTATCTGGAAGCCCAGATTGCCCTTGTCAATCCCGGGCTGATCATCACCTTGGGGAACATTCCCACACAGGCGCTCCTCCCCAGCGCTGAGGGGATTACGCAGGTACGCGGGACCTTCTTCCCCTGGCGGGGAGGGATTGAGATCTTCCCCATGTTTCATCCCAGCTACCTGTTGCGGTACCAATCGCGCAGCAAAGGGAGCCCAAAGTATCTTACCTGGCTCGACATACAGAAAGTGAGGACATGGTTAGATGAACACGCAACAAACACAGGATCTAAAGACGCGTGACGAACAAGAGGCGTTTGTCCGGGATGCGCTCGACCGGGCAGAGAAATTCCGCAAGAAGAAGAACTATAAAGAAGGTATCTCTCTTCTGGTTGAGGCCTTGAAGTATGGGATCGACAGGGCAGCGATCTACTATCGCTTAGGGAACCTCTATATCGACGGCGGGGACCTCGCCCGCGCGGAGTATGCGTACAACCGTGCGATTACGGTGGATCCCAAGCATGCCAACGCGATGCACAACCTGGCGATCGTCTACAAGAAACAGAAGAAGATCCCCCTCTACATAAAGACCTATAAGAAATCTCAAAAGATGGCGCTCCGTCATCCCCGTCGGGTCGATCTCTCCTCTGAGCAGAAGACCGGTATTCGCTGGTTTAGCCTCAAGCTCCTAGTGGGGGGGCTTATCATCGGCGGGGCGATCACCGCTCTGCTATTCTTCCTGCTCTTTCGCTGACAAGGCCTCGATCTTCACTACGAACAGCCCGTGTTTGACGCTGTTCATCGGATGAGGTATAGTCTGCGGCACTGCGTGAACCAGTCGAAAAAAAAGAAAAAGGGTCGGCGTTGACAAGAAAAAGAGTATACCAGATTGCAAAAGAACTGGGCGTCTCCAGCAAAGAGCTGATTGAGAAGCTTGCAGAGATGGGGATGGCGGGCCTGAAGGCAGCCAACACGGTCGATGATGAAGAGTACACTCTCATTGTCAACCTCTATCGGGAAGAGACCACACCTCCGGTTAAGGAAGAAGAAGAAAAAGAAGAGCAACACTCGGCGATAAAAATGGTCAAGGAGGGTGTTCCGCGCCCGCCGATCGTCTCTGTTCTGGGGCATATCGATCACGGGAAGACAACCCTTCTCGACGCGATCCGCCACTCGCATCTGGCGGCGAAGGAGACCGGAGGGATCACCCAAGGTGTCGCCGCTTATCAGGCCGACCTCCACGGTGAAAAGATCACATTCATCGACACGCCGGGGCACAAAGCGTTCACGGGAATGCGTGCCCGCGGGGCAAAAGCGACCGATATCGCCATTCTGGTAGTGGCCGCCGATGATGGAATCATGGCACAGACAGTAGAAGCAATCGATCATATCCGTGCCGCAGAGATCCCGATGATCGTGGCGATTAACAAGATTGACAAAGCGAACGCGGACGTCGATAAGACAATGAACGACCTGGTACAGCATGGCCTGACCCCAGAAGACTGGGGAGGCGAGACGATCACCGTCGCCATTTCCGCGCTTGCCAAGGAGAAGATAGAGGACCTGTTGGAGATGATCCTCCTCGTCGCGGAGATGGAGGACCTCCGTGCCGACCCGCACGGGGAGCTGGAAGCGATCATAATCGAGAGCCATCTCTCCAAAGGACGCGGGCCAGTGGCCACGGCCGTAGTGAGGAACGGGACCCTCCGTGAGAAGGACTGCATCGTTGTCGGATCGACCTACGGCCGGGTGAAGGCGCTGCTCAATGAGACCGGAGAGAGGGCCGGCAAAGCAGGTCCGGGGCAGTCGGTTGAGGTCCTGGGTCTGCAGGCGGTTCCTCAGGTGGGGACGCAGATTACAGTAAAGAAGACTCAAAATGAGGCCAAGGCCTGCGCAGAGAAGCTAAGGGTCGAGGAAGCAGCCCCACAGCGGTCACGGGCGAAGATGACCGTGGAGGATCTCTTCCGACAGGCGCGAGCAGAGGAGAAGCTCAAGCTGATCTTGAAGGCGACGTCGACCGGGGCTCTGGAAGCGGCACGGCGGGAGATCGAGGCGCTCACGGTCGGCGAGATAGAGGTGGATTTTATTCACACCGGGGTCGGGGCGATCTCCGAAGGGGACATCCTCCTTGCAGCGAGTATCCCTGGGGACCCTCTCGTCGTCGGATTCGGGGTTAAGGCGAACGCAAAGGCGACCAAGCTTGCCGAGCATGAAGGAGTAGCTACTCATACCTACGCCATTATCTACGACATAGTCGATGAGATCGAGCGTGCGCTCAAGCAGATGCTCGCCCCGGTCTACCAGGAAGTACGGATCGGTGAAGCCGAAGTACGGGACCTGTTCAAGGTCCCCGGCGGAATCGTCGCCGGGTGCTACGTTGCAGAGGGGAGAGTGGTCCGTCCGGGTAAGGTCCGCGTCCTCCGCAGGGATGAAGAAGTCTTTTCCGGGGATATCGCTTCACTGCACCGGTTCACCGACGATGTGCGCGAAGTCCAGGTGGAGCGCGAATGTGGGATCCGCATCCGCGACTTCGACGATGTCCAGGTCGGAGACCGTCTGGTCGTCTTCACCTTGGAAGAAGTCGCCCGCTGATCGTCCGATGAGAGTTGGTCTGCTCACCCTTCGCTTACGTCTACCGGCTGTTGCCTCGATCAAGGAGAAACGGTCGATCGTTAAACGGGTCATCGCCGCGGTCGAGCGGCGTGGACCGGCTATTGCGGTCGCTGAGGCGGATGACCTCAATACGCGGGACCGGACGACGATCCGTATCGCGCACCTGTCGACCGACCCTCGCCACACCGAGTCGGTCTTGATGAGCCTATGCTGCGCGCTGGAGCTTGAGAAGGATTGCACAGTGGAAAGATCGGAGATGGAGATCCTATGACCGGCCGACGTGCTCGGGAACGTCTACGCGAGATGATCAAGCGCGAACTCTCCGCAATCGTCGAGTTCGAAGCCCGCGATCCGGTGATTAGGGACGCCTTTCCCACTGTGATGGACATCAGACTCTCAGACGATGCCCGCCATGCCAAGGTTTACGTCTCTTTTGCGGCCGCTCAGCCCGAGAGGGAGGAGGTTGTCTCCGCGTTTCAACGCGACCGCGGGTTCTTCCGCAGCGAACTGGCGAAGCGGCTTATGCTCCGCTACACGCCCGAACTTCATTTCATCCTCGATGAGACCGTGGAGTGGATGCTTAAGATCGACAGGCTGTTGAAAGATGAGGACGATGAACACCAGGATTAGCAGCGTCTTCACACTAGTCTTCCGCCATCCGCTCCTCTTGTTTGTCGCCGTCCTCTTCGCTGTAACCCTCTACGTGGCGAGCGCCCAGGCTGGCCTGGATGAGATTGAAAACCCGTGGTGGATACTTACCATGGGGGCGCTCATCCTCATCCCCCCGTTCTTCGACGGCCTGTTCATTCGCCTTGTACACGGGTTAAAGACCGGGAAGCCGCTCGTATTAAGAGCAGCAATCGCCAGCATTCTTCCCTGCTACGGCCGCCTCGTCATGATAGGGGTGCTGGTCTCTCTGGGGGTTCTACTGGGAGTATCCTTATTTCTCGTCCCCGGGATCTACCTGGGGATGCGGTGGATCTTCTATCGGCAGGGAATCGTGCTCGACGGGGCCGGAGGGGTGGCCAGTCTGCGGATAAGCATTGAACGGACGCGCGGCTGGCGTGCGATCGTCTCTCTGATATGCTCGCTCGCGATCGTTTATACCCCCACCTTCATCATCGTCTATGCCGTGCTCACTCTCCCGCTCGGCCGGGTGGGGGACGTGCTCGTCATCGCTGCTTCAGCGCTCACCTTTGCGTGGGTCAATACACTGCTGACAGATCTATATCTCAGAACAGGCGCGGCAACGGGGGAACGCGGGAAGGAACAGAGCAAAGAAGGCGGGACAGATGGCCGCCTCTAGCCCACAAACACGCCGACCGGCTGCATCATGAGCAGTGCAGCGCTGACCCACCAGATCGTCTTCTTGCTGGGTGAAGGGAAGCGCGGACGCTCCCTTGGACGGCGGACACTCGCCCAGCGCACAGGGCTCTCCGAGATGACCGTCCGCCTGGAGATGGAACGGTTGAGGGATGAAGGCCTTCTCGCGCTGAACAAAGATGGGGGCGTTCTTACACCCGTGGGGATCGAGCGATTCGTCTCTCTCTTTGCAAACGTTAAAGCGGCCCGTGCGATCTCCCTAACCACCCTGACCCAGGAGGCAGTCGTTCTTGCTGCGCTGCTGACGTGCCCTGCGACAAGACCGCCCTGGTGGTACCGTGATCAGGTCGTAAAGGAGGGAGGAAGCGCCCTGATCCTGGTCCGCCGTCGCCCGGACGGATGGGCCTTCCACCCTGACGGGGAGCAAGTCGGCGAGCGGAACCCTTGCGCTGAACAGATGCTTGCAGACGCGTTCCCCCTGAGCCATGACCAGGACCTACTCGTTATCGTAAGCGCCGCAGATCGCCGCCATGCCGGCCTCGGCCTATGGCGGGTCATCAGCGAGATACTCGCCGAGACCGCATAATCAGACACCTTGCCGCTTCGTCTGCTGGTACCGGCCGGCCGGACAGGCACTGCAAAGGTAGTCATTCAGCAAACCCATACTGGTGGAAATATGGACAGCCTAGAACCACGGATTAACACGGATCGACACAGAACAGAGAATAGAGAATATCCCTCTTCACTCATTACTCATCACTGCTTCCAGCCCATTCCCAATTAACCATCCTTGTGATAGCCCTAAGTGCCATGTATAGGCCTGACCCCAGGATCTATGGGGCCTGCCCCGTGCAGTCCTACTTCATGTGGCCTCATCTCTCAGTTCCTGCCCTGCAATTTACCATTTACTATTTACTATTTACCATTTCACTCTTCACTCCAGCCCCTTGGCCGGTACTCCAACAATAATCCGTGTGTCCATCCGTGGTTCTTTCCTCCCTCGAACGCGATTAAGGGATGGGTTTACTGAATACGCACCAGGCTGTTGCATAACCCTCTTCTCCTTGCTTCGTAACCCGTAAAGAGAAGAGGTTTGTACAAGAACCTGTGTGGGTTTACTGAATGCTTACCTTGATTCGCACCTTCGTGCCTTCGCGTGAATAGCCCCTCCTCCGGGGTTTCTCCGTATTTTTCGACTCTGGACCATGGACTCTGGACCATAAACCATGGACTATGGACCATGGACTATGGACTATGGACTATGGACCATGAACCATGAACCATGAACTGAGTCTATTGGTACTGTAACGCAATACTCCCGCCTCGCCCCTTACCCGGGATGATTTGGTTCTGGATAATAAGCTGATCCTTCACCGCCGTATACCTTGCCTCGTCCCAACCCAGGTCTTTTCTGAGATACTGGTTCCCGGACTTTCCCCCCAGATTGGTCAGCACGGCGATGAATCTCGCACAGTCCCGGTCCATCATCGAAGTGGGATTCGCAGAAGACCCGGTGTGCACAGTCTCCAATCCGCTTGCCTTTCCACTCACGGCAGGCGGAGAAGTGCCTACAGAGGGCGTGGTCCGAGGAAGTTCCGATTTCAAGACGATCTGACGGGCGCCCAAAGCTGCATAGTCGGATGGATTACAGGTAAGTACGATGATCTGCAACCCACGCGAAGCGCCAAGATCCAACATTCGCTGCAGTCTGTTGACGCGTTCCGGATCAGAGTAGGCAAAGGCATCATCGAAGACGATGGGCAACGAGTTGTCGTGGTCAGCGGCCAGCAACTCGGCTATGGCAAGGCGGACGGCCGCCGCAACCTGCTCACGTGTTCCTCCACTAAGACATGTAAAAGATGTAGCCTCGTCCTCCTGGGCCGAACGCACGAGTCGGATGCTCTTGAAGGTGTTCTCCTCAAACGTCACGACAGCCTGAGCGTCTAGACCGAACAGGCATTGGAGGTAGCCACTGATCTTCTGCGCCAGGGGTTGAGAGAACTGATCGGCCAGAGCACGCTGCTCTTGCTGAAACAAGCTGTCGATTAGTGCAATAGCTTTGGACTTACGGTTTACTGCTTCCAGATGTTCGGCAGCGGCCTCCAGCTTGGCCGCCGCCTGAGCAAGGGTGGCATTGGGATCGATTGTGCCGTCCGAACGCAGAGCGGCTTGACTGACAGCATAACTGGTTTGGGCATCCTGCTTCTGTTTCTCTGTCTCGTCCCAAGCTCGCTGTAGTCGTTTGCAATCTGCTTCCAGAAGATCAGGCTGTAGGGCTTCAAGGAGCGCACAGGTTTTGGCGAGCGAGGTCTCTGAATCCTTTTTGGCCTTGCAAGCTTCTTCAAGCGCCTTAGCGCGGGTTTCATCATCTCCGTGATTATCGAGCAACAGCTTCAACTGGGCTTCAAACCCCGTGAGATCACGCTCCTCCCCCATGATGGTAGCGCACAAGGTGTTCAATTCATCCTCAAGATCACCTTGTTCCTGCTGGAGCCTATCCCGGTCAACTTTCAAACTTGTCTCGGCGTATTCGACGGTGCGAAGAGCATCTTCCTTGCGATCACGCCATGATCTCGCGTCAGCCGGCGTTGCTGGCTGTTCCGCATCGGAAACCTGATCCATACGGCGTTCTACGTCTGCTTCAGCGGCGGTGAGTTCCTCCTTTGCACTGCTGCAGGTTTTCGCAAGATCATCGGCATCCAACTCTTCAAGAGCAGCTTCGGCACTATCCACCTTGGATTGCAGCCCGGCCCTGCGTGCTACTACCTCTGATGCGTTCGCGATCGATTTCAGGCCATACTCATCCAGAGAACGCCGAAGATTTTCGCGCAGCGTACGTAATTCTTCGCGGGCATTGGCCAGGCTGTCACCGCCGCCGGGGTGAATTCTTAGGCACAGCAAGTCGCCGACTTTGACTTCCGTCGGTTCGGTGACCGTCTGACTCTCACCGGCGGATAGTTCGGCATCGCCAACCCGTACCGGCTGGTCAGATACAACGATTTCAACCTCCGCAGCCATCGCATTCAGCGCAGCGGATGCCTGAGCCAATTTGTTCTCCAGTTCCTGTAATCCTTCCAGCCCTTCTTGGTCAATGGAGACAAGCTGTGCCAGCTGCTCGCGAAAACCTGCGACATCCTTTTCGAGTGCCTGTACTCGTTCCAGACGTTTTCGCAATTCCTTGTTGCGGGCTTCTTTCTCGAATCGAGTCAGATAGGCTGCGGCAAGTTCCCGCCTGAGGCGCACCTCGCGGGTCTTCTTCAAAGCCGCGTCATATTCTCGCTCGGCATCAGCCGTCCTCTTACGACTATCGGTGAAAGCGGATTCAAGGCGCTGTTTCTCTTCCTGCTTCGGCCGCAAAGACTTCTGTAGAGCACTGATTGATTCGCGCAATCCGCCGATGTTCTGCTCTATGCCTTCCAAGGCGGTCAGGTCCTCTGCTGCGCTATTAGCGGTGGATGCCTGCGTCTCCTTGGTCCGTCGGAGCTCTTCGACTTCGGATATTTTCTCGTTAACGTCACGCCGTTGCTGATTAAGGAGATCGAGATCCGATGTCGTGCGCCGGATAGCAACTGAAGCATCTTCAAAGTCCTGGATAGCTTGGTGTAGATTATCGAGTCGCAGTGTAGCTTTGTCTCTGTCTGCCTCCGCATGCTGAACTTTGGTTTGCGCCTTATCCAGATCAGAGCCACTCCTGGCGCTTCCAGCACGGACAAAGATCTGATTCTTGGCTTGGGTGAATCGAGATGCCACCTTGCCGTCGAGCTCGGACTGCATGGCGACGGCCCCGCCAATTTGCTGCAACTGTTGGAGTAAATCAGCCTGCTGCGAAGCAACATGCTCCGAGGGATTATCTCCACTCATGCCCTGCCACACCCATAGGTGGGACCACTGCTCTGAGATCCGCCCGAGGATTCCTCGTCCGCCGCCTAACTCTTCTACCCCAAGCAACCCGGCCAAGCGGGACTCGGCTTCTTCTCCATGCCATGTCTGTCCCCCCACGCGAACAAGCTGAGTCGTGCCGCTCGCGCCGCTGAACCGCTTTGTCAACTGATACTCCGCTCCATTGGCCGCGAAACGAACCTCCACTTCGGGGCGTCCAGAGAAGAGAGTCGACACCATGCTCTTCTGGCCCTCGCCCGTAACCGTTGACTTAAGGAACAGCCCGCGGTGAATTGCTTCTATGAGGGTGCTCTTGCCGGTTTCGTTGGCGCCCTCGATCAGTGTCCTGGCCTGATCGAAGCTAATGTTGCACTCGCGGTGAATCCGGTAATTTCGAATAGCAGCTGAGAGTAGCCTCATGACAGTGCCTCCTGCGTGCAGGCTGCATGTAACTCGCGCAGGGCAACCCGCGCAACTTGTGCATCCTCGCTATCTCCGCCCGATTGCTCCACAAGCTGTCTGGCAACATTGGCAATCAAAGGATCCGCCCCACGCTGTGTAAGGTCTTGCATCTCCTTCTCGGTGGGGGCGATGAGCGTTCGATTGACCAGTTTCAGCCGTAAGAGACGGGCATTCAGTGATTCCAGAACTTGCTCAAGGCGATTTAACGTATCGATACCAACCGAGCCAGTGAGTGTCAGTCGTAGGAGGTCCTCATTGACGCGTTGACCCAAGAGCGCAGCCAGACGATTCTCAAGTTCATTCAGTGCCGTATCGTCAGCGAAGTCGAAGACCAGTTCATTCCATTGTAGACTCGCCATCGCAGATTTGGCGATTTGTGGAATTTCAGCACGCTGCACATCAACGACCAGGATATTCCCTTGATCATGATCGCTGCCTTTGGGAAACCGGTCGGGCTCAGGCGTGCCGGCAAACCATGCTTTTTCGCTAACCTGTTTCGTCCCGTGCCAGTCACCCAATGCAATGTAATCGATTTCTGTGTTAGGCAATCGCATAAGATCAATCAGGTTGGTTGAAAAGTTGTCCTCCTCATCATCGTCCCATTGGCCCAAGAAAGCTTGCGTACTACCGTGGGCCAGCACAATGCGTGGCTTATCGGGAGGCAACTTCGCATAGATATCAGACCCCCGCAGCCACTCCGTAGGGTCAGTGGACACGGCCCGGCGCCGGAGCGGACACGGTAGAAGCACTGCAGACTCCATTTCAAAGGGGACAGCCTCCCGCAATACCTTCAAGTTGGGCGCCAGGGCCTCCTGCTCACGCATAAAGAACTCCTGCCCCCACAAGCTTCCAGGACCTCCGTGGTCGTGATTGCCCGGAATGACGATGACCGGCAACTCCATCTGCCCGATAGCACTGCAAGCGGCCGACACGGTTGCCTTGTCTGTGCTGGGGGAGTCGAATAGATCGCCCGCTACGAGGACAAAATCCGCACCGCAATCCTTCGTGACGAAGCCGATTCGCTTGATCGCCTCAATCCGTGCCTGCTGAACCAGCGACCGCTTGTGCATGTCACTGATGCCTGCGAACCGTTTTCCTATCTGCCAGTCGGCTGTATGGATGAACTTCATGGGCCTACTCCCCCTACGATGTGTACTTTGCCGGGCCGATAATAGCCCTTTGTGAGGCTATTATCAGCGTTTGACCGACATCTATATCTCAACTGCAACTTGCTCGAAGAGAGCCCCGCCGAGCGGGATCTCTCGGTGTTGCTGGCGATAGGTCAAGACCATTTTGTGTAGCGCGTCCTTGAGTAATTCCCGACATTCTCTGAGGTCTGCCTCTCAGTGACCACTTCGGGCCACTCGACCAATTGTCCCATGTAACCGGAGCTAATCCTCGTTTCCACCCTCCTCACGCTACGACCCATCTATGATTATAGCACGATTGGTCCGGGAGTATAGACCTTCATAAGAATCCTCCGCTGGATACCCCCCAGCTTGCTGGAGGGAGGAAAGCGGAGATTCACCGTAAGCGAAGTGGCACAGGCAAATTGCCTTGTTGTTGGTACGAGCTATATGAGCTATGTCAGGAATGACCACCGTAGCGTCGGGCACAGGTCCCGACGCTGCATCCATCTTTCGTAGCGGTACACCCGTAGCGGTACACCCGTAGCGGTACACCCTGCCTACCTGGCGAGTGAGTAAGGCAGACAGGTGTGCAACGTTCTCTCCAGGGGTTCACACCGACTAGATTACGCGACCTTGCCAGGGCTCATCACGCAACAGCACGCATAGCCGCTGCATTGCGCAATGCCGTCTTTTCGGTCCGCGCAGGCCTTGCACGAGCGGGCGGTGGACCTCTGCTGATACTATATGGCCTATCAAAGACCCTCGATGACGTTGAGGATGAGTGCGGCCGTTTGGGAGATCGTTCCTTCCGCGTCTATCATGACAACCTTTTCCCCGGCCGAGTGCGGCAGTGCCGGGTGCGGCGGTGCGCGGTTGATCTGATCACCCCTCCCAGCGTTTCGCAGCCGTTCCTCGCGCCTCTTTGACGACGCCTCCAGCCAGAGCACTACATCGAACAGGGAACGGTCTACATGTGGGGAGGAGGCGAGGAGCGCCCCCTCGACGAGGAGAACCTCCGTCTTCTGCCGCTCCTCTTGCCGGATGGTCTCCCTCAAACGGGTGGTCACCGCCGGGTGAACGATCGCATCCAGGTCCGCAAGCGCCTCGGAGTCGCGGAAGACGATCTTTCCCAACCGCGCCCGGTCGATCGCACCCTCTGAATCCAGAATACCCTTCCCGTAGCGGGAAACCAGCTGTCGATAAGTAGGGGTGCGCGGACGATAGGTATCCCAGGCAAGGCGATCGAGGTCGATCCACACAGCCCCCTCCCTCGTGGCAAGCTCCCGTGCCACTCTGCTCTTCCCGCAGCCGGTCGCTCCGGCCAGTCCGATCACCTTCATCGTGAGCAGAACGATAGTTCGAACCGCAAGAAAAAGCAAAAAATAGGCTCTTCGTCGTTTTAAGTGGGTAACTGTTTCTAGATTCACATGCGCACGAGG